>JALYQE010000265.1 GCA_030855965.1 Verrucomicrobiota bacterium
CCGGGAGATCCGGGGAGCGCGGGCGCCCCGCCTTCGCGGACTTGCCCGACTGATTCGCGACCGGCAGAGAAAGATCGTTTTGGCGGGGCGCCAAAACTAGCGGGCAAGGCGCCCGCGCTCCCCGGAGAAGGAGCCCGCGCTTACACCGGCGACGGCTTCGCGATCAATTCCCCGCTGATCGACGGCCTCCCAACTGTGGAAGCAAAACGCCAAATCACCGCCTGGCTGGTTGAGCAGGGGCTCGGCCGCGGGACGGTGAATTACAAGCTGCGCGACTGGCTTTTTTCCCGTCAACGCTACTGGGGCGAGCCGTTCCCGATCATCTGGCGCGAGGGAAAACACGAAGCCATCCCCGAGGCCGAGCTGCCGCTGGTGCCACCGCCGCTGGACGATTTCAAGCCCACCGGCACCGGCGAACCGCCCCTGGCCCGAGCGAAGGACTGGGTCCGCTACTCGGAAGCGGCGACGCGCGAACTAAACACGATGCCGCAATGGGCCGGCTCCTGTTGGTACTACCTGCGCTTTTGCGATCCGGGAAACAACGGACGCTTTGTCGGGAAAGAGGCGGAGCGTTTTTGGATGAACGTCGACCTCTACGTCGGCGGGACGGAGCACGCGGTGCTTCATCTTCTCTACGCCCGTTTCTGGCACAAGGTGCTCTTCGATCTTGGCCACCTCACGACGAACGAACCGTTCCAGCGTTTGGTGAACCAGGGGATCATCCTCGGCGAAGACGGCCGCAAAATGTCGAAACGCTGGGGCAACGTGATCGATCCGCTCGACGTCATCGCCGAGTACGGCGCCGACGCTTTTCGTTGCTACGAAATGTTCATGGGTCCGCTCGAGCAGATGAAACCATGGAGCATGACCGGCGTCGAAGGCGTGTCGCGTTTCCTCGCCCGCGTCTGGCGCCTCGTGATGGAGGAAAACCAGGCCGGCGAATGGATTCTCTCCCCGACGGTGCAGGAAACGGCGCCGACCCGCGCGCAGTTGAAGGTGATCCACGCCACGATCAAGAAAGTCGGCGAAGACATCGAGGCGCTTTCGTTCAACACCGCGATCGCGCAGATGATGATTTTTGTGAACGCGTTCACCACCGTCGAGTCGGTGCCGGTCTCGGCCTTGCGCACGCTGCTCGTGGTTCTGAATCCCTTCGCGCCTCACCTCAGCTCGGAGCTCTGGGAGATATTGGCGGCTCGATTCCCGATCGCGCCCGAAGCGATCACCGAACAGCCGTGGCCGAAGTATCAGGCCGAGTTCCTGGTCGAGGACGAAGTGGAAATCGCGCTCCAGGTGAATGGCAAGGTGCGCGACCGGGTCACGGTGCCGATCGCGGCGATGAAGGAGGAGTTGGAAGCGATTGCGCTCGCCAACCCACGGGTGCAGGAATTCACCGCCGGCCTCACCATTCGCAAGGTGGTGGTGATCCTGAAGAAGCTTGTCAACGTGGTCGCAAACTAGAGACAATCGCGCCCTATGTTTAAGGAATTCAAAGAGTTTGCCGTCAAAGGCAACGCCGTCGACCTCGCCGTCGGCGTCATCATCGGCGCCACTTTCGGGGGAATTGTCACCTCGCTGGTGAAGGATATCCTGATGCCGCCAATCAGTCTGCTCACGGGTGGATTGGACTTCAGTAATAAGTTCGTCGTGCTCAAGGCCGGCGCGGATGGCGCGACCAACTTCGCCACCCCTGCTCTCGCCGCGGCGAACAAGGCGATCACCTGGAACTACGGGAATTTCGTCACCCTCATCATCAACTTCCTCATCGTTGCGTTCTGCATATTTCTCGTCGTGCGCGCGATGAACAAGATGAAGCGTCCCGCTCCGGATGAGCCGACGGTGGCAAAAGAGTGCCCGGCCTGTGTGATGTCGATCCCGGTCAAGGCGACGCGCTGCCCGCACTGCACGACCGACCTCTCGCGGGCCTAGGCCGCAACGCGGTTGGCGTCGATCCGCAGGACCCGCCGCGGTGAGCAGAGCCAAATCCGGCTCTGTCCGTCATCTTCCCATGCGACGCCGCCTGCCCAGGGTGAAAAAGCGGGCAGAATCCAGCGCCGGACGGAGGCCGTCTCATGTTGCACGAAAGCCGGAAACTTCAGCCGCAACCCCGCCCCGTCGGTGATGCTCGCCGCCGGGTGATGATGCCCGATGATGCAGATACGCTCGGCCTCTTCCGGCTCGCAATGCCCGTGCTGGAAAACGAAATCCGGCGTTTCCCAGCGCAGCGCAAACTCGATTGCGCGTGCGACATGCCGGTCGTGGTTGCCGGCGAGGGCAATCACTTCGCAATGTTCGCGCAGGCGACCGAGAAGCGTCTGGGCGGCGGCGGTGGAAGCCTTGTCGTGGACCAGGTCGCCCACGATAAGCAGCTGGCGCGGTTGATATTCCGCCAGTAGTTCCAGCAGCCGCTCCTCCACCGAATTCATGCCCCAGAGCGGCATCAGCCGCCCGGCCGCGCGCTGGCTGAGCTCGTAGCCGAAGTGCAGATCGGCCACGGCCAGCCACCGTTCGGTTTCGTGGAAAAGCGCCAGACGCCCGTCCAAGAGAACGTTAGGGGCGATGGAGACGCGGCTGGCAGTGTGGCTGGGCATGATACCGGCTCCGAAATTATCTCTTGCCTCTGCCGGCTTCAACCGTTAAGCAGGCAACTTCAGCCAAATGACGACCTCACTGAGACTTACCTTGGTGGGTGCACTGGCCCTCTTCACAGCGAGTTGCACCACGCAGCACCCAACTACGACCACCGCCGGCCGCAGCCAGCCCCACCGCGTCGGCAAGGTGCGCACCACCGCCTACACCCACACCGAGCCGGGCGGTAGCCGCAACGCCATCGGGACCAAGCTGAAGGGCAAGAACGTGATGAGCGCCGCCTCCGATTGGTCGCGCTGGCCGCTCGGGACGAAATTCCGGATCGTCAGCACGGACGAGGTCTTCAAGATCGACGACTACGGCAGCGCCCTCATCGGCACGGCCACGATCGACCTTTATAAAACTAACCGCCTCGCCATGACCAAGTGGGGCGTGCGCTCGGTCGACATCGACGTCATCGAGTGGGGATCGAAGGCGGAAAGTCTCAAGGTCCTCGCCCCGCGCAAAAGAAATCGCGGGGTGCGCCAGATGATCCTGGCCCTTTCCAATCAGCCCGACAACGTCGAGATCCTTCGCCGCTTCTAGTCAGACTTTCTTTTGACAGCGGCAAGGGCCGCCGCACCTTCCGCGGATGAAAATCTTTGTCGTCGGCGGGGCGGGCTACATCGGAAGCATCTGCGTGGAGCTCCTGCTCGACGAGGGCCATGAGGTCGTCGTCTTCGACAACCTGACCGAAGGCCACCGTCGCGCGATCGACGAGCGGGCAGCTTTTATCGGGGGCGATCTCGCGCGACGGGAGGAAATCAGCCGCGCGCTCCAGGAGACGAAGCCTGACGCGGTCATGCATTTCGCGGCCAGCGCGCTCGTCGGCGAATCGATGCAGAATCCCTCGAAGTATTTCCGGAACAATGTCGGCTCCGGGATCAACCTCCTCGACGCCATGCTCGAGGCGGGGGTGAACCGGTTCGTTTTTTCCTCCACCTGCGCCACCTTCGGCCCGCCCGAGCGGGTGCCGATCGACGAAACGCTTCCGCAGCGCCCGATCAATCCCTACGGCGAATCGAAGCTCATGTTCGAGAAGGTGCTGCGCTGGTACGATGAGATTCACGGGCTCAAGTTCGTCGCCCTGCGTTACTTCAACGCCGCCGGCGCGACGGCCAAGTTCGGCGAGGACCATCGCTGCGAAACGCACCTCATCCCAAACGTCCTCAAAGTCGCGCTCGGCCAAAAACCGCAGGTCGAGATCTACGGAACCGATTACGAAACGCCGGATGGCACCTGCATCCGCGACTACATCCATATCCTCGACCTTTCCCGCGCCCATATCCTCGCGCTCGGCGCGAAAGAGAGCGCCTTTTACAATCTCGGCACCGGCGGCGGCGCGAGCGTGCGCGAAGTCATCGACGTCTGCCGCGAGGTGACCGGAAAAGATATACCCGTGGTCGAGAAACCGCGCCGGCCGGGCGACCCGCCGCGACTCATCGCCGCTTCCGAGAAGATCATACGCGAGCTCGGCTGGAAGCCGCAGTTCGAAGACATCCGCGCCATCATCGAGAGCGCCTGGAAGTGGCACCTGAAATTCCCCGACGGCTACGGCGACTAGCGCCGTTTCGCTTCCGCCTCTCGGTAGGGCGAGACTCCGTCGAGCCTGGGCGTGAGGCTCACCTTCCGGTCAGTTTTCTTTCCCCGGCTCGACG
>JALYQE010000306.1 GCA_030855965.1 Verrucomicrobiota bacterium
CTATTTGCCGATCAGGATAAAAATACCTGCGATCAGGGCCAGGATCGGAAGGAGGATTCCCGTGCCGATGCCGGTTAACCCAATGATGCCGACCAGGATGAGGTAAACCGCGAGCAGAATCATTCCGATGTTCTTATTGAAGTTCATTGCGCCATCGTGGGCGGAGTCGATGGAGGATGCACGCTAAATTTCAGGGCGTTCATTTTGCCTCTCCGCGCGAGTGAGGTTAAGCGGGCGAATTCCCCGGGAGGCGTGCTGCCAGGAGCGGAGACAGAGCAAGACGATTGACAATCGGAAGTCAAAATCGGTAGAATGAAACACCGAGGCATTCTCAAATCTAACGCTCCCGGGGGCTTAGTTTATCAGCGCGCGCCCTCGAATACCCATGGATAGGTGCATTAAACCCCGTCTGGTTAAACTGACCAAGCTGGAAGCCGCGCGCCGCCAGATCGAGTCGGCGGTATGGCTTTGGTTCGTCGGCGATGACCATGTCTCCGTCCACGCCCTGGCCGCGGCGGCGCATCGTCTGCTCCTCGAACTGGCGGCTATTCGTGAGGAGTCGGCCTGGCCCTACTCGAGCGCCTATCTGCCCTCCACTTCGGTCAAACCGCGCCGGGTCGACTCGGGCGACGCCGTCATGTTTTTCAAATACGCCAAAAAAGACGAGACCTATGAGCTGAGTGAGCAATGGACCGAGCTCTATCTCTTCGATGCCGTCATGGCCTACAGCAGCCTGGTCGATGAACGCGGCGCGAGCGCCCTCATGTCCACCTTTGTCCTGCGTTTTGGAGTGCAACGCCAGGACCTTTTCGTCCCGAATGCTTTTTCCCTCCTCGAGAAGAGGGTGAGCAAAACCTTTTCGCTCGAGCGGCTGGAACGGCTCTCGAAGATCGACTTCCTGAAGGAGTTTATCGGCGTCCTGAGTCACGGCCGTCCCGGGTAGGAGTCACCTCCGGCGGCGGTGCACCTGGTAGTCGTTAGGGCAAGACGAGGAAGGGCGCGGCCGGGGCTGGCTTGACCGTCTTTCCCCGCACCTCTAGAATTGCCGCCTGCCGCAGCCAGCGGGACGCCCTTGGCAGACGGCATCGGCCTTGCTCAGCATTTCGGACGCGGGCCGCGGTCACACCCAAAACAAAGAGCTCAAAAGAAAATGGATTTTTCCTGGTCGGATCAACAACGAGAATTGCTCGACGCCGTCGGCCGTTTCGCTCGTGAGCAGCTCGACTACGACGTGATCGAGAATGATCGCAAGGCGGTTTTCAACCACGACGCCTGGAAGAAATGCGGCGATTTCGGGATCCAGGGGCTGCTCGTCCCAACCGAATACGGCGGCCTTGGCCAGGATCCGATCACGACGGTGGCCGCGCTGGAGCGGCTCGGTTACGCCTGCAAGGATAACGGCCTGCTCTTTTCCATTAATGCCCACATGTGGACTGCGGTCAGCCCGCTGGTCAACAACGGCACCGAGGAGCAAAAGCAGAAATTCCTGCCCGGCCTCTGCAACGGCACCTTAATCGGCGGCAACGCCATGAGCGAGCCGAACAGCGGCTCCGACGCCTTCGCTCTCGCGACCACGGCGACAAAAAAGGGCGGTAATTACATTCTGAACGGAAGCAAAATTTTCATCACCAACGGCCCGGTCGCCGACCTGCTGGTGGTCTTCGCGAACGTCGACAAGTCGCGCGGCACCGACGGCGTGACCGCGTTCATCGTCGAAAAAGGAATGCCCGGCTTCGATCCCTCGCACAAGATCGAGAAAATGGGCGTGCGCACTGCGCCGATGTCGGAGGTCTTTTTCGAGAACTGCGAAGTGCCGGAGGAAAATCTCCTCGGCAAGGAAGGCGGCGGCGCTTTTCTCTTCACCCGCTCCCTCACCTGGGAGCGCGGCTGCATCCTCGCCAGCGCGGTCGGCTCGATGCAGCGGCTGCTTGAGAAATGCATTCGTTACGCCAACGAGCGCAAGCAGGGCGGTCAATCGATCGGCAAATTCCAGCAGGTCGCGACCAAGATCGTGGAGATGAAAATGCGGGTCGAAAGCTCCCGCCACATGCTCTACCACTTCGGCTGGGTCGCCGGTTATCGGAAGGCGGTTTATCTCGAGGCCGCCATGACCAAGCTCCACATCGCCGACGCCTGGGTGAAATGCGCCGAGGACGCCATCCAGATCCACGGCGGTTACGGCTACATGACGGAATATGAGGTCGAGCGCGAATTGCGCGACGCCATCGGGGCCAAGCTCTATTCCGGCACGAGCGAAATCCAACGCAACATCATCGCCTCGCTCATCGGCTTGTGACGGAGCCGGTCTCGAAAATCCTCGTCGCGTTCAAGAGCGTGCCCGACCCCTACGCGGAGGCAGCTCCCGGCGGCTCGGCTTCGACCGCGAAATCGGTCATCAATCCCTTTGACGAGATCGCGATCGAGGAGGCCCTCCGCATCCGCGAGCGCGGCGAAGCGAGCGAGATCGTCGGCCTCACAATCGGTCCGGCGACGGTCGACGAACAGGTCCGGGCCGCGATGGCGATGGGCGTCGATCGCGCCATCCGGATCGACGATGCCCGCGCGCTCGATCCCTACGCGGTCGCGCGGATCCTTCGCGCCGCGGTCGAGAAAGAGGCGCCGCAGCTCGTCCTCATGGGGAAACAGGCGGTGGACGACGATTCCAACCAGGCCGGGCAAATGCTCGCGGGATTGTTAGGCTGGCCGCAGGCGACCTTTATTTCGAAGATCGAGTTTCTCGATAACCGCACCCGCGCCCGCTGCACGCGCGAAACGGACGGCGGCCTGGAAGTGGTGGAAGTAACCCTGCCCGCGATCGTCACGACCGATCTGCGCTTGAACGAACCGCGTTATGTTTCGCTCCCGGGCCTGATGAAGGCGCGCAAGAAACCGATCGAGGTTCTGACTTGTGCAGAGCTGGGAGTGCAGATCGCGCCCCTAACGACGACCGTTTCAACCGCCCGCCCGCCCAAACGAACCGCCGGCGCCCGCGTCGAGTCGGTCGAAGAACTGGTCGCGAAGCTGAAACAGGAGGCGAAGGTTATCTAATGGCGGCGCCGACCCTCATTTTGATCGAACACGATCGCGGGCAGTTGAAACGCCCCTCGCTCCACGCTGTGACCGCGGCCCGCCAGCTCGGCGGCGAGTATGCGCTCCTCTTGCTCGGCAGCGGACTCGACGAGATGGCAAACTCGCTCACCGGTTACGGCGCCTCGGCCGTCTTTGTGGCGGACGACGCTGCCCTCGCGGAACCGCTGGCCGATCGTTATGCGAAGGTGATCGCCGACGCCTGCCAGAAAGCCGGGGCCACGACCCTCCTCGCGACTTCGTCCACCTTCAGTAAAGACACTCTTCCCCGGGCCGCGGCGTTGCTCGATGCACCGATGCTGACCGACGTCGTGGCGATCGAGGAAAAGGAAGGCGCGATTTCCTATCGCCGGCCGGTCAGCGCCGGCAGCCTGCTCGCCACCGTCCAACTCCAGGGCGACAAGCGCGTCCTCACGATTCGCGCCGCCGCATTTGAGGCGCCGCCGATCGATGCCGCCTCGTCACCGCTGGAAAAGATCGCGGTCGACGCCGCTTCCCTGCCTAACGGAACGCAATTCGTCTCCCGCGAAGAACGCGTTTCCGACCGCCCCGACCTGACCGAGGCGCGCGTCGTCATCGGCGGCGGCCGGCCGCTGAAGGACAAGGAAAGTTTCGATCGTCTGGTCGGCGGCCTGGCCGATATCCTCGGCGGCGCCATCGGCGCGACCCGCGCCGCGGTCGACACCGGCCTCGCCCCTAACGATTACCAAATCGGCCAGACCGGGAAGGTGATCGCGCCCGAGCTTTACATTGCGCTCGGCATTTCCGGTGCCATCCAGCATCTTGCCGGAATTAAAGACTCCCGTGTCATTGTCGCGATCAACAAGGATCCCGACGCGCCCATTTTCCAAATGGCGACCTACGGCCTGGTCGGCGACGTCCACCAGGTCGTGCCGCAACTGATCAAGGCGCTGCAGCAGAGCTAAGCCGAAATTCTGCCCATGATCGCGGTCGCCTTGGAAAACGCCACGCGCGAAGTTTTCGGCAACATCACGCCCTGGATGCGGGTGGTGTTCTACGCCCTCATGTTCGGGAGCATTGGCATCCTCGGCTGGCAGGTCCTGGCGCATTGGTTTGCCTGGCGCAAAGGGCGCCCGGGTGGTTTTGAAAAGAATCCGCGCGTCTGGCTCGAGCGACTGACCGTTTACGCGTTGGCGCAAAAACGTGTGCACAAGAAAACGCTCGGCGCGCTTCTGCACCTCCTCCTCTTCAGCGGGTTCGTCGTTCTCACCATCGGCACCACCCTCCTCGGGATCGCCGATTACGGTCCCTACAATTTTCATCACGGCTGGTACTACCTCATTTATGAACTGACGATGGACGTCTTCGGTGTCGTGTTCATCCTCGGTTGCCTCCTCGCGATGTATCGTCGCGCCTTCTCGCGCAAGCCGAGTCTCGGTCACAACTGGCGCGATTGGTGGCTTCTCGGCATTTTGCTCGCGCTCGGTGTGACCGGCTTCGCGGTCGAGGCGCTGCGCATGCACTACACCGAGGTCGAGCCGTGGCTCGCGCACTGGTCGACCGTGGGCTGGCTGATCGATACGACGTTCCTGCGCGGGATCGACATCGAATCCGCCAAGACAATGCACCTCGTGACCTGGTGGCTGCACGCGATCCTGGTCGCTGGTTTCTTTGCCACTATTCCGGTGAATCGTTTTCTCCACGTCATCACCGGCCCGATGAATATTGCCACCCGGCCCGAGCGTCCGATGGGGGAATTGGTCCCGCTGAAAATGGAGACGGTCGAGGAAACCGGACTCATTGGCGTCGGCCAGATCGGCGATTTCAATCAGCAGCAGCTCCTCAGCCTCGATGCCTGCATGGAATGCGGCCGCTGCGAGGACGTCTGCCCGGCAACCGCTTCCGGGAAACCGCTCTCGCCGAAATTTATCGTGACCGATCTGCGCGGCGTGATGGCACACGGCGGCGAACTCCACGGAGTCGCGATCAATCCCGACACACTCTGGTCGTGCACGATGTGCCAGGCCTGCGTGCAAGAATGCCCGGTTTTGATCGGCCACGTCGATTTGATCAGCGACATGCGGCGTTACCTCGTCGGCGAAGGGAAACTCTCCGGCCCGCCCGCGCGCGCGCTGCAACAGATCGGCAACCAGGGCAATCCCTACGGCAAGCCTAACGGCGAGCGTCTCGCCTGGGCGGAAGGACTGGACGTTCCGACCGTCGAATCGAATCCCGACTTCGAGTATCTCTTCTGGGTCGGCTGCGCGGCTTCCTTCGATCCGCGCGCGCAGAAGGTGGCGCGCGCGACCGCGCAGCTGCTCCAGCAGGCCGGGGTAAACTTTGCCGTTCTCGGCAAGGAAGAAACCTGCACCGGCGACCCGGCCCGCCGGATCGGCGACGAATTCCTCTTCCAGGAGCGCGCGACGACGAATGTGGCAACGTTAGGCCGGCGCCAGGTGAAGAAAATCGTCACCGCCTGTCCGCATTGTCAGAATACGCTCAAGAACGAATACCCGCAGTTCGGCGGCGAGTACGAAGTGCAGCATCACTCCACCCTTCTCGCCGAGCTGATCGAAGCCGGCCGCCTAACGAACGCGGCCGCAAATGACGGCGAGCCGATCACCCTGCACGATCCCTGTTATCTGGCGCGGGTGAACGGCATCGTCGACGCGCCCCGCGCCGTCCTTGGCGCCGAGAAGGATGAGCAATACCGGGAAATGCCGCGCTGCGGGAAGAAGACCTTCTGCTGCGGCGCGGGGGGCGGGCGGATGTGGTTTGAGGAACCGCCGGCCCAGCGCGTCTCGACCCTGCGCGCGCAGGAAGCGATCGCGACCGGCGCCAAAACCCTCGCCACCGGGTGTCCGTTTTGCCTGAACATGATGAGTGACGGCATGGCCGGCACGGAGGGCAGCGAAAACGTCAAGGTCCTCGACATCGCCGAAGTGCTCCTCCGCCGCCAGAAGCCGAAATTGTAGCGGCGGTCTATGACCGTCGAACCGTCGCAGCGCGCGAAACCCCCTTCGGCGCTCACAGAGCGCCGCTGTGACGCCGGCTATCCCATCGGCGCACTTCGGACCGCAGCGGAAATGACCTGGCGGGGGCGACGCTGCAAGTCGTCGCTCTACTTGTCGAGCAGAGCCTGCGGAATCTTGCCGCCGTTCGCGGCAAGCTTTCTCATCACTTCTTTGTGCAGCCAGATGTTCATCGTGGCGGAGTCGTTCGTGTCGCCGCTGTAGTTGAGATCGTGGGCAAGCTCTTTGCGCGCCGAGAGGCTGCTGTCCATCCCGACCAGTTTCATGAGGTCGACGATCGAACGTTTCCAATCGAGTTTTTCGGAATTCTTCGCCGCCATTTCATTCAGGATGGCCTCGACATCTACCGGTTGGGCGGGCGCAGTCGCGGCGCTGGGTGCGGGTGTCGGCGCCGCTATGGGGGCGGGCATGGCCGGAGTCGGCGAGCCTTGCGTCACCGGAGCGCTGGCAGGTGGGGCGGCGGGCGCGGAAGTAGTTCCTGCGCTGGTCGTCGCTGTCGCCGGTGCGCGGTTAAAGATTTTCGACATCAAAGTATTGAAGAGTCCCATGTTAGTTTCTTTCTGTTTGGTTGGGTTGGTTTCTCTTCATTCGGTTTGGAAGACTGAGCCGGCCGGATTTTAAGTTTCGTCGTTTGCGCCGTCGCGCAAGTTTTCCTCTGCGACGGGGAGTACGCCCGCGCAAAAAACGGCCCCGGTCGCAGGACCGAGGCCGTTGTGGACAAAGAGACGATTGCTCGCCGTGGATTAGCGCGCGGCTAATCCGAATGCAGCCACCGGAACGTCCTCGACCAGCGTCGTCTCTTCCAATTCGCCATTGGCGCCGTTCACCCGGAACCCGATGATTTCATGGGTTCCCGCATTCAGCACATAGAGGAAACGGCTGTCCGCGCTCAGGGCTTCGTCGATGGGAGTGCTGCCTTCACCGGTTTCAGCCGTGACGCCGTCGGCATCGAGCTGGGTAAGCTGGCCCGTGGCCCGGTTGATCCGGAAGCCGGTCACCGTTCCGCTCCCCGTGTTCGTCGTGTAGGTGAACTTGCCCGATTTGGTAATCACGATCCAGCACGGTGCGGCAGCGTGAGTCGGCTCGGAAGGCGTGATCACATCGAGTTCGCCTTGGCTATTCGTGGCATAACTGGAGACGGCTCCGATGTCGGGCAGACCCCCGAAGGCCTCGGAGACGATGAGGTGCCCATCTCTGCTAAAGGCGAAACCAAACGGAGTTTCGCCGGCTGAAGCATTTACCGTCGGGGGGCCTGCGACGCCGTTGCGGGCGACGGAATAAGTATCGATGAGATTGGTCGCTTTCTCGGTCACGACCAAACCGCCACCACGTGGGCTAAACTGGATCTGGGCCGGAGCCGTTATCGCCATTCCGCTCAGCGGCTGGATCGATCCCAGGATGGGCTTGAGCGCGCCCTGATTGTTGAGCGTGAACCCCGCGATATTCCCGGCTTCGGCCGCGTTCAGAACATAAACCAGGTTGCTGCCGATCGTCACGCTGGTCGGCAGAACGCCGCCCGAAGGTTCGGTATCGGTGAGCAGGAGAGAGCCATCGGCATTTACCGCAAAGGCCGAGACATCGTTGGAACCCGGGTTGACGACCAGAAGCCAGCGGCCGTCCGGGCTGAGGACGACTCCGCCTTGGTTGCCGAGTCCGCCCAGTTCGACATCGTTGCCCGTTCCACCGGTCGCATAGGACGCGAAGAAAGTTAGCGACCCGTTGGCCGCTCGCGCATAGGCGAAAACTTCATTGCCGGTGGATGAGTTGCTGGCGGTGTAGACTGTTCCCGGGATCGACCCACGGTCTTGACTGGGACTGGCGGCACGCACAGCTGACGGCCAGAAGGCCAGGCAGACAAGAGCGACCGATAAACATGAAAGCGCTTTCCAGCGCGAACTGAAGGTTGGTGTTGGATTGTTCATACTAAGAAGAGGTGCGGGCGGGGATTTATTCTACGGGGCCGGAGCAATCGTCGCGCGAAGGTGCTGTCGCTAGAGACGTCCCGCGCACAAATACGCATGGGGTTTTTGCGCTGAAAATGGCCGTTGCCTGGGCGCACTCCAAAGCGCTGCGCGCGAAAACCTCTCTCGATTAACGCGTCACTAAAAGAGATCGGGCCGGTTCTCGCGTGTGCGGCGTTCGGCTTCGCGTTTCCGCCAGGCGGCGATCTCCCCGTGATGGCCGGAGAGGAGAACCTCCGGCACTTTCCAGCCGCGGAAATCGGCCGGCCGCGTGTAATGCGGCGCCTCCAGGAGCCCGCTCGCGAAGCTGTCGTCCGCGGCCGATTGTTCGTGACCGAGCACGCCGGGGAGCAGCCTAACGATCGCGTCGACGAATACGACGGCGGCGATCGCGCCGTTGGTCAGGACATAATCACCGATCGAAATTTCGGCGTCGACGAGGTGCTCGATGACACGGTGATCGATGCCTTCGTAATGTCCGCAGAGAATAATGAGATGCTCCTTCGCGGAAAATTCGCGCGCCAACGGCTGCTCGAATCGCCGACCTTGCGGCGTCATGAGCACGACCATGCTGGCGTCGCGCCGAAGCGATTCCACAGCGGCGAAAATCGGCTCCGGTTTCATCACCATCCCCTGGCCGCCCCCGAAAGGCGCGTCGTCGACGACGTGATGCCGATCGGTTGTCCAGTCGCGCAGGTTATGAATCTTCAACTCGAGTGCGCCCGCTTCCTGGGCGCGGCCCATCATGCTTTCGCCTAACGGCACCCGGCAGACTTCGGGAAAGAGCGTGATGATGTCGACGCGCACGCCGTTTAGTGATCGTACGACCCAGCCTGAAGGATCGGGGCGGGTTCGTTGCGAAATTCGCGGTGCCTGACTTTGCCGCCCGCGTAGGCGATGTAGCCTCCGGCGCCGAGGACGGCAAAGGCGCAAAGAAGCGTGACCAGGGCGAGCGCGAGGGATGTTTTCGGCCACTTCATCGGCGCGAGGATGGCGAGCGCGGCCAGGCCCGCCAGGAGGTAGAAAGCCCAGATGAATTTCTCCGCGCGATGTTCGTGGGCTTCGAGCCAGGCCTGCCCCTGCTCGTCCGAAAGGGAAATAGCGATATCCTTTCCGGCTTCGCCATAGTGCATGACGGGCCACGCGATCGCGCCGCAAAGCAGGATGAGGGCGAGGGTCGCCACCTGCGCCGATCGGCTGCGCTGGACGAGCGCGATGATCAAACCGATCACGGCGATGGCCAGGCCGTAAACCGGCAGAGGATTGATCAGCACATGAATGTACTCCGGTTGGTTGAGGCTCTGGATGAAGTTCGCGAACATATTTTTTCGATTCTAATCGCTGATTCGTTTGGCTTCCCGAATCGGCGCATATTTTTTCCAGTCGTAGGCCACGAAGTGCCACCACTCCGTCCGCATCCCGTAAAATCCTCCTTCGTGCATCGCGGCCTGGAGGATTTTGAGGTGACGTTTCACCTCCGGGTTGTCGCCCTTATAACGCAATTTCGCACTCGGAGTGAACTCGTCGAAAGCCGTCGGCATCGCGACTTCGCGCCCTTTGTCATCGACCAGGGTGGCGTCGACCGCCACGCCCCAGGAGTGGAGCGACCCGTTCCCGGTGAGGGGATCCGCGACAAAAGCGCCGTTGTGCGAGCGCTGCCAGAGTTCCACCTGCGCGGCCACGGGGCGGTAGGCGTCCCAGATTTTCAGCCCGTAATGGCGGGCGCGGAGAAATTTTTGCGCCTTGGCGAGGCGGGCGGCGGTCGTTGGCCTAACGAGTGCGGGCATGTCCGGCGGGTAAAGGGCGCGGCCGGTGATGTTGCGCGGGGTGGCGTAGCGCAGTTCGACCACGATCGTCGGGTCGACCGTGCGAATGTCGATCAGGTTATCGTACGCCGGCGCGGCGCCGGCGCGGGCGGAGAAGAAGAAAAATGCGGACAAGGTCCAGCTGGCCAGCCTAACGACCCCCTTCATTGCGGGGCCGGAGTGGAGGCGGGCGCGGACGGCACCTTGGCGAGACGTTGCAGAAGGAGGCGGGCGGCGCCTTCCGGAATGTCGAAGCGCAGCTCGAGTGTTTCGTCTTTCTGCTCCACCTTCGGCGGCTGGATGGTCAGGACAAAATCGGAGCCGGGAATCGTGAGCCAGCGGGTGGGTTCGTTTTGCAGGCTGGCCGCCCAGCTTTTTGCCTTCGCCGCATCACCCACGTTGACGATGAGGCGGGCCTTGCTCGGCGTGGCCAGGCTCAGTTCCAAACCGAGAAGTTCGGCGGCCTGCAAGAATTCCGCGGGCAGCATCGGGCTGAAGGAAGACGCCAGCTCGTTGGGGTTGCGCGCGACCAGGCGGAGCGCGCTCCCCGGATCGAGCGCCTGGAAAAGCTGGAGCAACGGATCGGTGATCTTCAGATCGGGCTCGGTCCCGAGTCGCACCTGGACCAGCCGGTCGACCTCGCCTAACGAACCGACGGCCAGGGTCTTCGGTCCCAGACGCGCCACCGTCACGTCGGGACGCTGGAAGACGACCAGGCCGGCCACGGTGCTCTCGGCGAAGCTGTCGTCCTGCGTCAGGGTGCGGATGACTGGGGCAAGATCGCCGCGGGCTTCGACCAGGACATACTCGCGGTTGGGTCCGCGCTCATCGGTCGCGAGGGCGCGGGTCACGCGGCGCCCGCTTTCGGCGAGGTTGAGGGCGGGCGTCCGGGCGGCGGGGCCGAGCAGGCCGGTCGCAACTTTTTGCCAGGTCTCGGCCTCATCTTTGCGCCAGCGATTGGGGAGCGGCCCTTTGTTGAACTGCTCGATGTCGAACGAAAGGATGGCGAGGGTTTCGCGCGGCAACCAATCGCGTTTTGTCGGCGACTTGGAAACCAGCGGCAGGAT
>JALYQE010000311.1 GCA_030855965.1 Verrucomicrobiota bacterium
GCGGGCCGGGCCGACGCTGATCATCGTGAGGCGGGCACCGGTCAGTTCCGCGATTTTCTTCGCGTAGTCGCGCGCTTCCTTGGGCAAATCGGAAAGTTTCTTTGCCTTCTCGGTCGATTTTTTCCAGTCTGGAAACTCCAGATAAACCGGCTGGCAACGGTTCAACTGCGCGGCGTCGCTCGGCGGCACTTCGAGCTTTTTGCCATCGAGCTTGTAGGCGTCGCAGACTTTGATCGGGTCGACCGTGTCGAGGCCGTCGAGATTGGTGATAGCGAGCTCGTCGATTCCGTTGATCATCGTGGCATAACGAGTCGCAACCGCGTCGAACCAGCCGCAGCGCCGCGCCCGCCCGGTGGTGGCGCCAAATTCCCGTCCCATATCATGCAGCATCCCGGCGATGACCGGGTCTTCGGTCGGGAGCGAGCCTTCGCCGACGCGCGTGGTGTAGGCCTTCATCACCCCAAGGACGCGATCCATCCGATGCGGCGGCACGCCGGTGCCGGTGCAGGCGCCGCCGGCGGTCGTGTTTGAGGACGTGACGTAGGGATAGGTGCCGTGGTCGATGTCGAGGAAAGTGCCCTGCGCACCTTCGAAGAGGATTTCTTTTCCCGCCTGCAAAGCGCGGTGCAAATAGACGACCGTGTTGGCGACAAAGGGCCGCAGTTTCTCGCCCGCGGCGAGGAAATCGCGGTTTACTTTCGTGAACGAAATTGGGCGCGCGCCGAGCGCTTTCAGGATGCTGTTGTTCTCCTTCATCTTGGCCTGGAGTTTTTGGGTGAAAAGCTCGGGCTGCATCAGGTCGGCGATGCGGAGTCCGGTGCGGGCGGCCTTGTCGCCGTAGGCGGGGCCGATGCCGCGCTTGGTCGTGCCGATTTTCGCGTCGCCTTTGCGCTGCTCGCGCTGTTCGTCGAGCGCGCGGTGGTAAGGCAACACCAGATGCGCGCAATCGCTGATGAGCAGGTTCTTCCCGATCTTGACCCCGACTTTGCGCAGGCCCTCGATTTCCCCCACGAGTGCGATCGGATCGATCACGACGCCGTTGCCGATGACGCACATTTTGCGCGGACGCAGAATGCCGGAGGGGATGAGATGCAGGACGTATTTATTCCCGCCTTGGATGACGGTGTGGCCGGCGTTATTTCCGCCCTGGCTGCGGACGACGATATCGGCGTTGCCGGTGAGGACATCGATGATCTTGCCCTTGCCTTCATCGCCCCATTGCGCGCCGACCAGTATCGTATTTGCCATCGGGTTTTGCGGTGTTGAAAGAGTCGCCGGAAGGCTTCACCCGAAGCCCGCGGCTACCGCGCCCGAAGATAGGATGGCGACCTGTGGGTGCAAGCTGGTTTTCCTCGCTCTCAGGCCGTTTTGACCTGGATGACCGGCAGCGGAAAGCGCAGCTTCAATTCATCCCCGAGATAAATCTCGACGTGGTGCAGTCCAAATTGCTGGAACTGCACGCCGCCGAAATAATGCACGTTGGTCGCGTGGCCTTCCATCTCCTTGAGATCGAAATGGACCTCGGCCTGCGCGATCGTCTGGCTGTCATCCGGGCCGACGATTTTTGAGCGCTGATGGAAACGGCCCGCGCCGCTGCACCAGCGAGTCCAGATGCAGAGCCGCATGTAATTGACCGGCAGCTTCGGGGTCGGGACGATGTTGAGGACGCCGACCAGGGTTTGCATGCCGTTGAATTCGCAGCGCACATCCTCGCAGAGCACGCAGCTCTGGAGATCCGGTAACATGGTCTGAGTCTGCACGGCGCTAAGTTAGCCTGTTTCGCGTCAGCGGCCAAGCAATCCGCGCCAGAGGGCGAAGAGAAGAACCAGCCCGAAAACGATCCGGTAAACGGCAAAGGGAACGAAGCCGTGGCGCCGCACCCAGTGCAGAAACCAGGCGACGACCGCGTAGGCGACAATAAAAGCAGTCGCGAAACCGAGCGCGAGCACGGTCCAGAGATGCGGCGTCATGGTCAGGGGAGCGAGTGCCTCGGTCGCGGCGTGCGGCCGGAGTGTCTTGAGCAAATCGTAGCTGGTCGCGACGAACATCGTCGGGATGGAAAGGAAGAAGGAAAATTCCAGCGCGGCCTCGCGCGACATGCCCGCCGTCTGTCCGGCCGCGATCGTGCACATCGACCGCGAGGTCCCGGGGAACACCGCCGCCAGTACCTGGACGGCGCCGATCCAGATCGCGGTCGGGAGATTCATCTCCTCCATCCGCTGGACCCGTGGCCTAACGAAAAGTGCGTCGACCACCCACATGACGATGCCGCCGAGGAGAAGCGACCACGCCATCACATGCAGGTTCTCGAGATTTTCCCCGATCAGCTTGCTCAAGAGAAAGGCCGGGACCGCCGTCACGAGAAAGGCGATCGCGACCAGGCTGAGGGGATGATTCAGAATCGTCCGGTCGCCGTTTTCCCCGCGCGGGAAAGTGCGGAGAAATTTCAGGATCCGGCGCCAGAAAAAAACAGTCAGGGCGAGGATGGCGCCGAGCTGGATGACGACGCTGTACATTTTCCAGAAGCCGTCCTTCAGATCGATCTGGAGGAGAGCTTCGGCGATGCGCAGATGCGCGGTCGAGCTCACCGGGAGAAACTCGGTCAGCCCCTCGATCGCTCCGAGCAAAATGGAGAGCAGATAATCGTTCATGCAGAGCGAAAAGCTGGTGCCGTGCGGTGACTAGATCGCGTCGGCGCCGCGTTCATCCGTCCGGATGCGGATGGCCTGCTCGACCTGGCTGAGAAAGACTTTGCCGTCGCCGATTTTTCCGGTCCTGGCCGCCCGGGAGATGACTTCGACCGCGCGCTGGGCGCGGTCATCGGTCAGGACGATCTCGAATTTCACCTTGGGCAGGAAGTCGACCGTGTATTCGCTCCCGCGATGAATTTCGGTGTGCCCTTTCTGGCGGCCGAAGCCTTTGACCTCGCTCACGGTCATTCCTTCGACGCCGATCTCAGCGAGCGCGTCCTTCACGCCTTCCATTTTGAAGGGCTTCACGATCGCCTCGATTTTTTTCACGCGGTGATACTAGGACCGGCGATCTAAAGCGCAAGTTGGCGCTCAGGCGAGGGCGGCCAGCTCCGCTTCCACCATTTCGCGAACGAGCGCGGGGAAGTCTTTCTGCGGTTTCCAGCCCAGAACGCGGCGAATTTTTTCGGGCGATCCGACCAGTTTGGAAGGTTCGTTAGGGCGTTCGAAGGCGGCGTCGTGTTTGACGTGTTTCTCCGGGGGCAAATCGACGACCGCGAAAGCCGCCTCGACGAAATCCTGCACGGAATGGGTTTCGCCCGTGGCCACGACATAATCGTCCGGCTCGGAATGCTGCAGCATGCACCACATCGCCTCGACGTAATCCTGGGCGTGGCCCCAGTCGCGCCGCGCCGAAGTGTTGCCCAACACCAGTTCCTGCTCGAGGCCGCGGCTGATCCGCGCCACCGCGCGCGCGATTTTGCGGGTAACGAAGTTCTCTCCACGCCGGGGCGACTCGTGGTTGTAGAGAATGCCGTTGCAAACAAAAAGGCCGTAAGCCTGCCGGTAAACGCGGGCCAGTTGAGTCGCGAACGCCTTCGCACAGCCATACGGGCTGGCCGGGCGAAAAGGTGTCTCTTCAGTTTGCGGCGAGTCGGCCGCGGCCCCGAAAATTTCCGAGCTCGAGGCGTGATAGAAGCGCAGCGGCTGCGGCTGGTCGCGCGAAATTTCGAGCAACCGCAACGTCGCCATCGCCACTTCCTCGGAAGTCGACTCCGGGATTTCAAAACTCAAGCCGACGTGGCTTTGTCCGGCGAGGTGGTAAACCTCGGCCGGCTGCACCTTGGCAAAAATGCGGCGGAGGGTCGTGCCGTCGGTCAAGTCGCCGTAATGGAGAAAGAGGCGCTGGCCATAGAGCGAGTCATCGGCGCGCAGGTGCTCGATGCGCGAGCGGAGCAGGTTGCTCGTCCGCCGAACGACACCATGAACTTCATAGCCTTTCGCCAGGAGCAACTCGGTCAGATAAGAACCGTCCTGACCGGTAATGCCAGTGATGAGAGCGCATTTCGCCGCGGCCATGGCGGATGAATGGACGATGCGCGCGGCGCAGACAAGAGGAAACGTGCGGCCTCGCGGGCTGGGCCTGGTCGGATACCTTGTGCTGGATTCAATGAATCGATCGCTCCTGCTCGCTCAATTCGAAAGGCTGCTCCCGCTGGCGGCGCGCTGGGCGGAGGCGCTCGAGCGGCGCATCCTGCGCGAAGGCGTGCCTCTCTCGGAGGAGGAAATCGCGGATGCGCGTGCGCTCGGGGTGCGGGAACCGGAGCGCGTCCGGTTGCTCTGTCTCGCGAGCGTTCCCACGCCGGAGGACATGACCTTGCGAGCGGCCGCGGCCGCCGTGCAGTTCCTCACTCCGGCGACGCGCGGGCTCGCCCTGCGCTACGGGATCTTCGTGCGCGCGGATTGCTGGCGGGAGCGCGGGCTGATTGCGCACGAACTGGCCCACACCGCGCAGTACGAACAACTCGGCGGGATCGAGCCGTT
>JALYQE010000316.1 GCA_030855965.1 Verrucomicrobiota bacterium
GAACAAAGGGCAGTAATGCAGGTGCGTTACTTGATTTTCTCCGGGAGAACGAGTTCGAAACTTTGTATATCGTAGGTGATCTGATCGATATCTGGTCACTACGCCGCGGAATCTATTGGCCGCAGGAACACAACGACGTGATTCAAAAAATCCTGCGCAAAGCCCGCAAAGGCACACAGGTCATCTATATCCCGGGCAACCACGACGAATTTCTCCAAAGCCATCTCGGCGCTTATGGCGCGGTCACCATCCAGAAGCATGCCTTCCATCGCACGGCGGACGGGCGCCGCATCCTCGTCATCCACGGTCATGAGCTCGACACGGTGGTGCAAAACGTCCGGTGGCTCGCCTTCGCCGGCGACCTTGGCTATCAGTTCCTCCTTTCGCTCAATCCGCTGGTTAACTTTGTCCGGTGCCGGTTTGGCTTTGGCTTCTGGTCCTTGAGCGCCTACGTGAAGCGCCGGGTCAAGGATGCGGTAAGTTTCATTGGCAAGTTCGAAGCCGCGGTCGCGAAATATGCCGAGAAATATTCGGTCGATGCGGTCCTTTGCGGACACATCCACAGCGCCTCGATTCGCCGCTTCGGAAACACGACTTACTACAATGCGGGGACTGGGTGGAGAGCTGTTCTGCTTTGGTCGAACACGCGGACGGTCGTATCGAAATCGTTCGCCCGCGTGTGCCCGATCCTTTTCTATTGCCGATGATCCCGCGCGGCCACGTATCCGAAACGGCCCTGCCATGACCAAGCCAAGGAACAAGAAAATCGGGCCGCAAAATCACGAGGACGCGTCTCCCGTGAAAACCTTGGAATCGGAGATCTCCGCGCTGCGCCGCGATCTTCGCGCGACCGTGCGGGCTTACGCGTCGCGGCTGGAAGGTGAACTCACGGCGACCGCGGCAGCATTAAAAAGCTACGGGCCGGTCGACAAACTCTCCCGGGAACGTCTCCATCGGGTCCGTGACCTGACGATCATGCTCCGCAATCGGCGATTGAAGCCCAAGAAAGGCCGACGAAAAGATTTGCGGCAAATCGACACGCTTATTTCCGATCTGGCGCCGTTGACTGGGAAGTGACACTGCGCGGCGGGTTACGTCTTCGCCACTTTTGGCGGGAAAAGCCAGAGGAGCTTTCCCTTCTGCAGGTTCAGGTCGAGGAGCGCCACCCCCGCCTTTGAGAGTTTGACGCTGGCCCCGGTGAGAGCCGTAATCACGAGCGAGAAGTCCGGTTCGTGACCGACCAAGAGTAAGATTTGCTCGGGATACTTCCGGAGCAGCCGGGTCATTGCTTCGGTCCGGAATCCCGGGGCGAGCAGGTTTTCCTCGCGGCATCGGGTTTTGAGATGCTCGCCGGCGATATCGGCCGTCTGCGCCGCGCGCGGCAGTGGACTGGTCAGGATAACGTCTGGCCTCGCCTTCAGTCGGGCGAGAAATTCGCCCACCTGATGCATTTCCTTGCGTCCGGACTTCGTGAGGGGCCGTTCGTCATCTGGTTGGTCCCAATCCGGCCAGTCGGCCGCTCCGTGTCGAAGAAAATAAAGGTGCATTAGGCGGCTTGTGGACCCTGGTGTCGGATGTCCTCCGCGGCCGCCGCGTAAACCGCGTCCTCGGCAATGTTGGTCGCGTGATCGCCCACGCGCTCGAGGTGGCGGGCGATGAACATGAGATTCAAATAACCGCGGAGCTGATCTGGATCTTTCGCCATGCGTTCAATCAGGCGCCGGCTGGCGTTGGCGTTCATCTCATCGAGCGCCTTGTCGCGCGCTTTCAGGCCGCGCGCGAGTGCCACGTCTTCACGCATGTAGGAATCGACGCTGTCCTTGAACATTTGCATCGAGTGCTCGCGCATCGGCGAGACCAATTCCACTTCGGGGAGCGCCGCGTGGCGATTCAGCTTGCGGGCTTTGCGGGCGATGTTCACCGCCTGGTCGGCCATCCGCTCGAGATTGGAGCAGAGTTTCATCGCGGAAACGACCCGCCGCAGATCCGACGCCACCGGCTGGAAACGCAGGAGCAACTCGATCCCGTCCTTATCGACCTGTTTCTCCAATTGATCGATCTCTTCGTCGTCCGCGATCGCGGTCGCGCACAGATCATCGTCGCGCTGCAGCAACCCGCGGAGCGCATGGTCGAGGCTGCGCTCCGTCAGGCTGGCCATCATGAGCACGTTGTTCCGCAACGTCGCCAGCGCTTCATCGAAAGTCCCCAGAATGTGTCGTGAAACCATTGCCTCCCTCTTCCCTTTTTAACCGAACCGTCCCGTGATGTAGTCCTCCGTCTGCCGTTGGGCCGGCTGGGAGAAAATTTTAGCGGTGCCGTCGAACTCAATCAACCGCCCGAGGTAAAAGAAGGCGGTGTAATCGGAGCAGCGGCCTGCCTGTTGCATGTTGTGCGTCACGATCACAATCGTGTAATCCGTTTTCAATGTTCGGATCAGCTCTTCGACCTTGGCGGTCGCGATCGGATCAAGGGCGGAACAGGGCTCATCCATCAAAATAATCTCGGGCTCGACCGCGAGCGCGCGCGCAATGC
>JALYQE010000015.1 GCA_030855965.1 Verrucomicrobiota bacterium
GGCGACGCTGGCATAGGTCGCCGCCTGGTTTACGCCGCCCAGCGCGCGGCCACGCCATCCACGGAGCGCTGTAACGGGAGCCGCCCGCGGATCCAGGGCCGCGGGCGACATCCCCTAACGAGTCCAGTCCAGGGCGGTCCGGCTAACGAAACAGGCGCCCGAGCGGGCTTACGGCTGAGATTCCGCTTCCAGGTTAATGACTACCTTCCCGCGCGCTCGACCTTTCTCCAGGTAGCGAATCGCCTCAGGCACGTCGGCTAACTTATAACTCCGGTCGATCACCGGAGTAACTTTCCCCGCCTGCATCAGATCACGCAGATACAATTTATCGTCCCTGGAGGGGTCGCTCATCATCATCCTCATCTCCTGGCTCACAAACGGGTCCACGAGCATGATCTTGATCACCCCCGCGAAGGGTCCGATCCAGCGGCCGTCCTCCGGCCCGCCGCCCCCGATCATGACGTAGCGACCCGCCGGCTTCAGGACGCGCCGGCAATCGGCCAGGGAATGGTTCGGGACGTTGTCCAGGATCAGGTCATACTTTTGCCCGTTCCGAGCGAAATCTTCCTTGGTGTAATCGATCACATCGTCGGCCCCGAGCGAACGAACCAGCTCGATATTCCTCGTGCTGCAGACGCCGGTGACATGGGCGCCGAGCGCCTTGCCGATCTGCACCGCAAAGGTGCCGACGCCACCGGACGCGCCATTGATCAGGACCTTTTGTCCGGGCTGAATTTTGCCTTCGTTGCGCAACGCCTGCAAGGCCGTTGACCCGGCGATGTGGACAGTGCCGGCTTGCGCGAAGGAGATGTTATCCGGTTTCCGGACCACGCTTTTCTCGTTCACGCAGAGATACTCCGCAAAGGCGCCGCCCTTGCCGCCATAGACTTCGTCACCCGGCTTGAACTCGCTGACGTTCTTGCCGACCGCTTCGACTGTGCCCGCAAAATCCACGCCGACTCGGATGCTCTTTGGTTTGCGCAGGCCGACCCCGAGCCGCATGAGATAGGGCGTGCCGCGGATGAAATGCCAGTCATAGGGATTGGCTGAGGCAGCGCGCACTTTGACCAGGAGTTGGTCGTCCTTCGGGACCGGCTTTGCGAGGTCGGCCAGCTTGAGCACGTCGGGCGGGCCATAGTCGCAATAGACGATGGCTTTCATGGTTTCGCCGGTGGGAGCGGTGAGGCGCTCGCAATCGTTGGTCGATCGCCAATAGGCGATGAAGAGCCAGGCTCCCGCGAGGAGGAGCAGGAGGAGAATGGCGCCGGTCGTCCATTTGAGGGCGCCTTTAATGATGCGTTTTAGTTTCATAGAGTTTGAGGAGGAGGAGGCTGCATGGTGGTCAATCGATGGCGATCACTATTTTGCCGCGCGCGTGGCCTTGATCGTAAAGGCGGAGCGCCTCAGGGACCTCACTGAGTTTGTAGATTCGCTCGATGAATGGCCTGATCTTTCCTGTCTCGAGGAACTCACCCAGCAGGGCGAGAAGGTTCGCCGCCGTCGCCGCGGCGTCGCGCCGCACGATCAACCTGCCACTCACGATCAACGGATAAATGCTCGTGAGAACGCACATCAGCCAACACGCGCCGCTCAACCTTGCCTGGAGCTGCGGTGAAATTTCTGTGGACGGTTTCATCTCGAGGTGCGGTCGATGGAGGACGGCGGGTGGGAGGAAAAATCAAAGCGGCCCGCGCAAGCGGCGCAGGCGGATGGCGGCGAAGAGGAAGGCCGCGGCGACGAGGAGCCCGAGCCAGAGTCCGGGACTGATGAGGAAATTAAGCGGCGTGAGATCGGGCGGATCGACTGAGGGAATGAGATTGCCGTGCGGCCCGGGCGTGCGCGGCTTAAAGACAAATGCCTTCGGGTTCCACCAAAGACGCGGTCTTGCAGGAAAGTGGGGAAGTAAGTGGTTTGGAATGCGATCCTTTCAATCACGCCGATCGAGATCGGCAGGAGCGCCCAGAGAATGGCCGCGCGCCGCGCCCAGGCGGAGACGAGCAGGAACCAGGCGAAGAGTGGCGCCTGCCAGAGCGCCATGACGGCGAGTCCGTAGAGCAGCACCAGCCATGAGGAAAAAAATGGCAACTGACTCACGGTCGTGAGCGGCAGACCGTTCATCGCCAGAAGCACGGCGGTCCACAGCATCATGATCACCTGCGTGATCACGACGACGGCGAAAGTGACGAGCGGCAGGACGAGCAGGGGAATGCTCGCCTTTGCCAGCACCGTGGTGAAATCGGAAACCGGGAGCGATTTCCAAAAAAGGATACTGCGATCACGGCGTTCGCCGTGCAGGGCCTCGAGGCAATAGAAAATGCCGACGAGAATCCCGACCATCATGAGTATCATCGCCACCATGTCGTAGGGCTGCTCGATCCGGGCGCGTTGCTGCGCCGCGTCCAGGAGCAGGACCGCGCGACGCCGCTCCGGCAGACCGATCGTGCTGATGAAGAATCCGAAGAGCGCGACCGCGCCGGCGATCAAGGGCGCGAGGTAGATGGAGCGGTTTTCCCACAACTCGCGCCGGACCGACCAGAAAAACGGCCGCGTGCCGGAGTGGCGGTCGATGACTACCGAATCCACAGGCACTTCGGGCACAGCGTTTGATTCCGTATTCATGAGCGAAATTTTCGATTGCAAACCCACCACTCGCGCGCCGCCGTGCTTGTCGTGGCTGCGACGCCCTCGTCGCAGGAAGTGGTCGCGGCGCCCCCGCCGCGAATTTCGCCGGCTTTGCCTGGCGTTTGGCGTCGTCGCGGGTTTGAGATCCAAGCGGCGAGGGCGCCGCTGGCACTTCCTGCGACGTGGGCGTCGCAGCTACCAAAGGCCTCAGGCGCAAACCTGATTACGTTCGTTATCATTTCGACCCTCTCGAACGATTGGCTGCTCCTTGTGCCTCGCCGGCTTTGTTCCCCATCACCGCGACAAACAGATCCGCGATGCCGGGCCGACGCACTTCGCCGAGAGCGGCGAGTTGCTCGCGCCCGACGTTCTCGAACAACAAAACATTGCGGCCAAAAACCGGCCGTTCATGCATCGGCTTGAGCATGCGCGCGGCTTCGAGCTGCTCGGGATTCACCATCACCTCGAAGTAGCGCGAATCGAATTCCTCCATGCTGCACTCGAGCGCGATGCGGCCGCGGTCGATGAAGACGAGGTCGGTTAATACCTCCTGGATCTCATCCACCTGATGCGTCGTCACGATGATCGTGCGGCTGCGATCGAAGTAATCGTTCAGGAGCGAGTCGTAGAATTGCTTCCGATAAAGGATGTCGAGCCCGAGGGTCGGCTCATCGAGGACGAGCAGTTTCGCGTCGATCGCCATGACCAGCGCAAGATGCAACTGCGCGACCATGCCTTTCGATAACTGCCGCACCTTGCTCGTCCGCCTGATCTCGGTCCGGGCCAGGAACCCTTCCGCCTTTGCCCGATCGAAGCGCGGATGCACCCCCGCCATATAATCGAGCAGTTGCGACACCCGGATCCAGCGCGGCAAAACGGCGACATCGGCAATGAACGAGACCTCGCGCATCAGCTCATCGCGCGCCTGCCACGGGTCGCGTCCGAGCACTTTCAGCTCTCCCTCGTACGGCAGGAGTCCGAGGATGGCGTCGAGCGCGGTGGTTTTGCCGGCGCCATTCGGGCCGATCAATCCGAGAATGCGGCCCTCCTCGACGCGCAGATCGATCCCATCCAGCGCCACGGTGGTGCCGTAGGTTTTGCGGAGTCCGCGAGCTTCTAGGCAGAGCATGGCTTTAGCGTTTCTCCTTTCCGGTCCTGGCGGACGGGCGCGCCTTGGCCGCCTTGAGCAATTCCTCGGGCGTCAGGCCGAGCCGCTCGATCGTGGCGTGAATCCTCGGCCAATGCTCGGTCAGAAAAATCTCGCGCTCGCCTTTGAGCAGGAGTTTGCGCGCCCCCGCCTTGACGAACATCCCGAGCCCGCGCCTGGTCTCGACCAGCTCCTCCCCGACCAATTGCTGGTAAGCCTTCAGCACCGTCAGCGGGTTGACCCGGTACTCGGCCGCGACCGTGCGGACCGAGGGGAGCGGATCGCCCTCGTTCAGGATGCCGTCGAGGATCATGTGGACGACCTGGTCGCGGAGCTGGCGATAAATCGGCTGGCTGGCGTTCCATTCAGTATCCATTCTGCGTGCCTGCGCGTTTCCTCATGTAGTGTTATAGTTAACTATAACACTGCTGCACAGGCAAGAATTATTTTTTTAAAAAGTTTGCCGGGCGCTACCGCCGCCTCGAACGCAAGCATTGGCCGCCGCGCCCGCTTCTGTTTAATTAGAGAAATCCCAGCCATGAATCAGCCTTGAATCCAGCTCGCTTCTTCGCGGAACTCAGGCGGCGCAACGTTTCCAAGGTTGCGATCGGGTATGGCGTCGTTGGCTGGCTCGTCATCCAGGTCGCGGCCACGATTGTCCCCGCCCTCCACCTTCCCGACAGCCTGACGACCGCGGTCGTCGTTCTCACCCTGCTCGGTTTCCCGATCGCGCTCGTCATCGCCTGGGCCTTCGAGATGACGCCGGAGGGGATGAAACGGACGGAAGACGTCCCGCCTCACGAAAAGAATCCGCAGTGGAGCGGGCGGAAATTTGTCGCTTTCGTCCTCGTCGTCGGACTCCTCGCGACCGGATTGTTCATCTGGCAGACGGTGCACTCCCGCGCCCGGCAATCGCTCGCCGCCGCCGGCAAATCGATTGCGGTTCTGCCTTTCGAAAACCTGAGCCGCGATCCCGACAACGCTTATTTTGCCGAGGGCATCCAGGACGAAATCCTGACCCGCCTGGCGAAAATCGGGGAGTTGAAGGTCATTTCTCGCACCTCCACTCAGCGCTATAAAAGTTCGCCCGACGACCTGCCCAGGATTGCGCAGCAACTCGGCGTCGCTCACATCCTCGAGGGGAGCGTGCAAAAATCCGGCGACCAGGTGCGCGTCACCGTTCAGCTCATCCAGGCGGCGACTGACTCGCATCTTTGGGCCGAACGTTACGACCGCAAGTTGACCGACATCTTCGCCGTCGAAAGCGAGATTGCCGAGAACATCGCCCGGTCACTCCAGGCCCGGCTCACCGGCGCGGAGAAAGAAGCGGTTTCGGCCAAGCCGACCGAAAACCCGGAAGCCTACGAGGCTTATCTGCGCGGGTTGACGCTCTGGAATACGCTCCAGACCTCGCCGCAGGAAGGCGAGAACACTGTCCTCTATTTCAAACGCGCCACCGAGCTGGATCCGAACTTCGCCGTCGCCTGG
The DNA here is from genome assembly GCA_030855965.1 of Verrucomicrobiota bacterium. GTDB lineage: Bacteria > Verrucomicrobiota > Verrucomicrobiia > Chthoniobacterales > UBA10450 > Palsa-1392. The sequence continues at coordinate 5,258 of JALYQE010000015.1, forward strand.
GCCTATCGCTCCGCCATGCAATCCTACATCTACGGCGACCACGATCGCACCCCGCATCATCTCACCGCGGCCAAGGAAGCGCTCGACGTTGCGCTCCGGCTCAAACCGGAGGCAAGCGAAACGCAGTTTGCCCTCGGTCTCTATCGTTACCGCGGGTTGAAGGATTACGAAGGCGCTCTGCAAGCGTTCCAAGAGGTCCGGCTGAGCGAGGCGCGCGTCAGCGCGATTGAATTTTCCGCTTACGTCAAACGGAGGCAGGGGAAATGGGAGGAGGCCCTCGAATTGCATCGGCAATCGGTCGAGCTCGCTCCGCGCGACCCGATCATTCTTTCCGAGGCGGCGCTTACCTACCGCGCTTTGCGCCGGTTCGATGAAGCGCTCGCGCTGGTCGATCGGGCCCTGGAGATTGAGCCCTCCAGCCCGCTCCTCTTCGCTCAGAAAGGGGAAATCTGCCTCGCCATGGGCGAGATTGAAAAGGCGCTGCCGCTCATCGGGAAGGTTCCGCTCGATGCGCAGGAACCGGAAAATTTTCTCACCCGGATTCGTTTCTGGACTTTCCTGCGGCAGTACGACGAAGCGATCCGGGCCTGCCGCAACGCCTCTGACCCGGCCCTGAAAGTTCCGAAAACATTGCTCGCGAGTTATCGTGCCTGGCTCGGGATCAGCGAATCGCTCGCGGGCGATCCCACCGCCCCAAACGACCTGCGGGCAGCCGGCGCCGAGTTGCGCGCGATGCGGAACGAACGCGACGAGACCCCGCGCATCCTCCGCGACGCGTTTCTGACCGCAGGCTTTCTGCGCGACAAATCAACGGTCGATCGCCTGGCCGCGGAAGCGCAGGAGTTGATCCGGGCCGACGCCGTCGACGGGCCCGGAATCGAAGAGGCGATGACGATCGCCCGCGCCCATCTGGGCGAGACCGACGCCGCCATCGCCGGCGTGCAACGTCTACTTCAGACGCAGGGCGAGAATTCGCTCACCCCGGCGCTGCTCCGGATCGATCCGTTGTGGGATCCATTGCGTTCCGATCCGCGCTTTGAGAAGCTCTCGCACCCGTGAACTCGCCTAACTTCTTCGAGGAACTGAAACGCCGGAGCGTTTACAAAGTCGCGATCGCCTATGCTGTCATCGCCTGGCTCCTCATTCAGATCGCCACCCAGGTCTTTCCTTTCTTCGACATCCCGAACTGGGCGGTGCGGCTCGTCGTCCTGCTCCTGGTGATTGGTCTCCCGATCGCGCTCGTTCTCGCCTGGGCCTTTGAGCTCACGCCGGAAGGCATCAAACGGACTGAGGATGTGACGCTCTCGCAGCGTTCCGGTCGCGGGTGGCTCTGGATTGTTCTTGTCGGCGCGTTGGCCGCGGGCGGCATGCTCTGGTTTCAAATCTCGACGCGCCCACAGCCCAAGTCGCAGGCCTCGACAGAGGCGAAGTCGATCGCAGTACTGCCTTTCGAAAATCTGAGCGAGGACAAGGCCAACGCCTATTTCGCCGATGGAATGCAGGATGAGATCATCACGCGGCTGGCCAAAGTCGGTGACCTGAAAGTCATCTCGCGCACATCGACGTTGCCCTACCGGACGAAGCCGGAAAAGATATCGGAGATCGCGCGCCAGCTCGGAGTCGCGCATGTGGTCGAGGGCACTGTGCAACGCATCGCCGATCGGGTGCGGATCAACGTGCAGCTGATCGAAGCGGCGACGGATAAGCATCTCTGGGCGGAACTCTTCGACCGAAACGTGACGGACGTATTCGAGATGCAGTCGGAAGTGGCGACGAAGATTGCCGGCTCGTTGCAGGCAAAACTCAGCGGCCGCGAACAGAAGGCGATGGCCGAAAAGCTGACTGACAACATGGCGGCGTACGATGCGTATCTCCGGGGCATTGATTTCCATTCCCGCCCCGGGCAAGCGCCGGACGATCAGAGAAGGGCGGCGGAGTCGTTTGCCGAAGCAGTGCGTCTGGACCCGCGGTTTTCTGAAGCGTGGGCGCGACTTTCGGGTGCCAGCTCCGGGTTGTACATTCAGCAGATCGACCTTACGCCCGCGCGCCGGGAGATCGCGCGCTCGGCGGCTGAGACGGCAGCTCGCCTCAATCCAGAATCGCCAGAGACACTGCTGGCGAGCGCGTACTACCAGTATCAAGTGGAGCGGGATTACGCTGGCGCACGCGAGCTTTTCGAGAAGATCCGGCGCGAAGTGCCGAGCAGCAGCGAAGCCGTCGAGGCGCTGGCGCGGATCGCACGGCGGCAAGGTCGCTGGCGTGAGAGCATCCGCCTCTATGAAGAGGCTGCAAAATTGAATCCGCGCGATGCGCACCTCTTTATGGACCGAAGCTGGACCTTCTCGATGGTGAGGGATCCCGGCGCCACGCTCGAGATGATTGAGCGTGCGGAAGCGATCGTGCCGAATGATATCGACGTGCTGGTGAACAAGGCTGCGTTTTATCAATGGCGCGGTGAACTCCCTGCCGCGCGCGCGATCATCGACAAGTTGCCCGTGTCGGCGAGAACAGCCGACGTTCGTGTCTCGCAGCTGACACTCGAACGGCGCTACCCGGAGGCCGTGCGCCTCCTCGAGGAAAAGCTCTCAGGTGCAGCGCCGGTGCAGCCGCTGGATGGCGGAACATCGCGTCAGTGGCTCGGCTGGCTCCGCTCGCTCGCTGGAGACGCGGAAGGAGCGCGGAAGGAGTATCTGCAGGCGAAAACAGAGCTGGAGAAGTTAGCGCGCGAGCAGCCGGACAATGTTTATATCTCGAATGCGCTCGCCCAAACGGAGGCCGGTTTGGGGAACAAAGAGGCAGCCTTGCGCGAAGCTGCGCGGGGGATGGAGGTGCTGCCTGCATCCGGCGATGCGGTCTCCGGGCCGCTGGCGGAAGAAAATCTTGCGCTGGTCGAGGCTCAGGTGGGCGAGCACGAGCGCGCGATCGAACGCCTCGAGCGGCTGCTCCGCACGCCATACGGTGCATACCCGGTGACCGTCGCAAAACTACAGGTGGATCCGAACTGGGATCCGCTGCGGCAGCACCCGCGGTTCAAAGCAATCCTGGAAGGGCCGGAGCCAAAGACGATCTACCACTGAGCGGATGCGGAATTTTTTCACGGAACTGAAACGCCGGAGCGTTTACAAGGTTGCAGTCGCCTACACCGTGGTCGCGTGGCTGCTCATCCAGGTCGCCACGCAGGTCTTTCCGTTTCTCCAGATTCCCGATTGGGCGATCCGGCTCGTCATCATGTTGCTCGCGCTCGGCTTTCCGATCGCGCTCGTCATCGCCTGGGCTTTCGAGCTGACGCCGGAAGGATTGAAACGGACCGAGACGGCCGAATCCTTGCCCGCGCGGAAACGCGATCACGCCTGGATTTACATCGTAGTCATCGGCCTCGTGCTTTCGGTCGGTTTGTTTTTCCTCGGGCGCTACACCGGCCATCGTGGCCACTCTGCGGGTGCGCCGACCGCGAAGTCGATTGCCGTCCTGCCTTTCGAGTCGCTCAGCGAAGACAAGGCCAACGCCTATTTTGCGAACGGAATCCAGGACGAGATCCTTACCCGCCTGGCCAAGATCGCCGACCTCAAAGTCATCTCACGCACTTCCACCCAACAGTATCAGAGCAAGCCGGGCAATCTACCTGAGATCGCGAAGCAATTGGGGGTCGCCCATATTTTGGAAGGGAGCGTGCAGAAGTCGGGCGACGCGGTCCGGGTCAACGTGCAGTTGATCAAGGCGGAAGGCGATTCGCATCTCTGGGCGGAGACTTACGATCGCAAGTTGACCGACATCTTCGCGGTCGAATCGGAGGTCGCGCAGAAAATCGCCGGTGCGCTCGAAGCGCAGCTCACCGGTCGCGAGCGACAGCAGATCGCGGCCGTCCCCACGACCGACCCAGAAGCTTACGATGCCTATCTCCGCGGGATCGAGCTGCTCAATCGCCAGGACTTCGAGGAGGTGAGGAAAGGTCGGGATTTCCTGCGACAAGCCGTTGCCCTGGATCCATCCTACGCCCAGGCTTGGGCCCAGATTGCGATCGCGGAATCGCAAATCTATTTCAGCGAAGAGCACACACCCGCTGGCCTAGAACGGGCGCGGCAAGCGGCCGACACGGCGGTCCGTTTGCGGCCGGAGCTGAGCGAAGCCCGGGCGGCGCTTGGCATTTTCTATTACCTCTGTCTGCAGGACTTCGATCGCGCGCTGATCGAGTTGAACGAAGCGCGCAAACATTCCCCTAACGACGGCAACGTTCTTTTTTACATCGGGCTGGTGAAACGGCGGCAGGGAAAGCTGGATGAATCGATCGCGTATGTCCGGAAGGCGGCCGCGTTCGACCCGCGCAACCAGGATATCTGGGTCAACCTGGCTCGGAGCTATCGCGGCAAACGCGATTTCCACTCGGCCCGTGCGGCGTTTGATCATGCCTTCGCCATTTCCCCGGATGAGGTTCAGTTCATTCGCGAGAAGGCCGAAACTTTCGCGGCGGAAGGAAATCTCGAAGCCGCAGAAAAGCTTTTGCGCCAATCGAAGTTGCAGAGGATCGACGGAGCGCCGGACGAAGATGTGGAACTGCTCGTTTACCACCGTCGCTTTGCCGAGGCGGTCACGGCGGCGTCTCAGGCTCTGGCAAGAAATAAGAATCGCTCACCGATCCGGCTGGCGCACGACAAGTCGTGGTTGGGCGGTCTGCAACTCCTGGCCGGCCAGGAGGCCGAGGGAAGGGCCAACCTCACGGAGGCGCGCCGGGAAATGATCGCTCTGCGCGAGGCGGGCGAGACCGGTTTGCGCCTCGCCGACGGGCTCCTTTTAACCTCGGCAGCCTTAGACGATCGACCGGCGGTGGACGAGCAGGCCGCGGCGCTTCTTCAGCGAACCAAAAATGACTTATGGAGAGCACCCGAATCGAAGGAGATCGTCGCCATGGCCTACGCGTCGCTCGGAGATGCAGATCAAGCGATTCCTCTCATAGAGCAGATTCTTAACGCCTCCTATGCCCGCTCCATTACTCCAGCGTTACTCCGGCTCAACCCGATCTGGGACGAGATCCGCCGCGAGCCGCGTTTCCAGAAGCTGGCCAAGGCCCGGCCCTAAGCGGACCCTTGGAAACCACGCCGCCACCCATAGGCGGCGCCTATCCCAGCCAGAGGAAACAAGTATTTCAAAGCGAACCCCGCCCGTTCGTTAGTCAGGTATGCAAACACTCACTTTAAACAGCAGTCTCACCCGCAGCCGGCTGTCCGATCCCCAAACCCCGCAGCGCCTGCGCGCCTTCCGCTACGTCAGCCAGCGCTACGCGCAACGCGAGCGGCCCGGTGTGGCGGCGGAGTTTCTTCTTTTCGCGCTCATCGCCTTCACCGCCACCTGGCCGATCTTCACCCTAGTGCACGCCCTCGGCCTTCGGCACTAACCGAAGCCCGTTTTCACCGGGCGTGGCGCTTTGCCGGGTCGGACCGGCCGCCCGTCAGGTCAAGAAGGCCGCTTCGGCTTCCTTGCGGAAGGCCGCGGCGGCCTTGCTCTCGAAGCGCAGCGGATTGCGCAGCAGGATGAGCTCGCGCGTCGGCACCGGCCGGGCGAAAGGCACCGCCACGCAGCCGCGGATGAATTTGGTCTCCACCATCATCTGCGGAATCACCGTCACCCCCAGGCCCGCCGCCACCATGCTCGCGATCGTCACCAGTTGAGCGCCCTGCAACACCACCTCCGGGTTCAGCCGGTTCGCCGCCAGCAAGCCGCGCACTTTTTTCGAAAGCGAATGCACCTCGTGCAGGAGAAGAAACTTCTCCTGCGCCAGCTCGCTCCACCGGATGGTTTTCTTGCGCGCCAGCCGATGCTTCTCCGGCAGAAGCATGAGGAGCGGCTCCTCGCCTAACGAGTGATACTCCAGGGTGGACGATTCGTCGCCCGACGAAGCCAGCACCACTTCCAGCGTCCCGTCCTCCAGGCGCTGCGCCAGCTTGTCCGTCGTATCTTCAAATAACTCGAAGGTCACCTTCGGATAGCGCTGCTGGAAGCGCTGGATAAGCCGCGGCAGCACATAGAGCGCGATCGACGGCACCGCCCCGACCGACAATCTCCCGCTCACCTCCTGCTCGAGAGCGGCGACGGAGCGGCGGGCGTCGGCGATCCCGGTCAGAATCTGCCGGGCGTACTCAAGCAGATGCCGTCCGGCCTCGGTCAGCACCACCGAGCGCGGCAGGCGATCGAAGAGCGGCTGATTCAGTTCCGCTTCCAGTTTCTGGATTTGCTGGCTGAGCGACGGCTGCGAGACATGCTCGCGCTCCGCCGCATGCGAGAAGCTCCCCTCCTCCGCGACCGCAACAAAATAGCGGAGCTGATGAATCTCCATCGGGCGACACTCCGCCGCAAAAAGCGGTTTGTCGAAGTGCGGGGGTTCGGTCCGCCGCACCGGCAATGGCCAAAGGGCACCGGACCCAACACTCTGCGCCGATGCATAACCCTGAAGACCGGAGTTTTCTTGGCCACCCGCGCGGGCTCGGCTACATCGCTTTTGCCGAGGCCTGGGAACGCTTTTCCTACTACGGCATGCAGGCGCTCCTCGTCCTCTACATGGTGGACCAACTCCTTCTCCCCGGACATGTCGAGAGCGTCGCGCCCGTCCTCGCGAAACGGGAACGGGCCGCGAAACCACCGCTGACTCGGCGCGAGAAACTCGGCATCCTCGCGCTCCTCCTCCTTCTGCCCGTGCTCACGATGGCGATCATTGGCAACCAGCAAATTTTCAACGCCTATCTCATCTGGGCACAGGACAACGCCAACCTAGTCTTCTTCGGCCGCAAGATGCCGACGACCTGGCTGATCACGCTCGACTCCGTCCTCTCGGTCACCTTCCTCGCCGGCGCGGTGGTCTTCTGGCGGCTTTGGTCAAAGAAGTTTCGCGAGCCGGCGGAGATCACGAAGATGGGTGTGGGCAGCCTCATCGCCGTGACCGGTTTTATCTCCCTCGCGACCGGCGCTCTCATTGCCGCCGGCACGGGCGGGAAAATTTCCATCGGCTGGCTGATCGCCTTTCACGTCCTGAACAGCATCGGCTTCGCCAATGTCTTCCCCGTCTCGCTCGCGCTTTATGCGCGGGTCGCGCCGGCCGCCTTGTCCGCCACCATCATCGGCATTTATTACCTCGCCTTCTTTGCCGCCAATAATCTCGTCGGCTGGATCGGCGGGTTTCTCGGGAAAATGGCGGCGACGCAATTCTGGCTCCTGCACGCCGGGCTGGCGGGAACGGCGGGCCTTGTCTTTCTCATCGCGGGCCGATTGTTCGGCCATCTCCTCGCGCCCAGTGAGAGTGACACTCGTTAGGCAGAAACGAAACCGGCTCCCCTATTTCTTCGCGGCCAGGTAATCCCTCGCCTCCTTCAGAGCCGGCTCGCGTTTTCCCTTCTCCGCGACCTTGAGTAACTCCTGGTAGTAAGTGCGCGCGGCGCCCGCATCCCTGAAGGCGTGCGCGGCCCGGGCCGCCCCGAGCAGGCTGTTGAAACGGTTCGGATAAAGTTTGAGGGAGCGCCGGTAGGAGACGAGCGCCTCCGAGAGCTGGTTCTGCTCCATCAGGAGATCGCCCATGAGTTCGAGCGCCGGGAGAGTGGGCCCCGGGGTGACCGGCGCCTTGGGGGTGGAATTCTCGAGCTCGACCGCTTCCCGCATTAGCGTGACGGCTTCGGTTGAGTGCTGCTCCACATGCGCGATCCAGGCCTGCAACTCCAGCTGCAGAATCTTGATGTTACGGGCAAAAAGTTCTTCTCCGGTTTTGCGGGTGGACGCTTCCAGTTCCACCAGGCGGGCGGCGGCAGCCTTGGCCTCGGCCACTTTGCCGAGATGCGCCGCGCCCAGGCCCTGGGCGAAACGAGAGATCGCTTCCGGCCAGGAGAAGCGGTCCCAGTCGAGCGAGGCCGGCTCGCGCGGGACGATTTTCGCCGCTTCCTCCCAGGCGCGGCGCTCCAGGGCAGAACGAGCCGGGGTCGAGGCAAGATGGAACGCGGTTTTGAAACTCGGCTCGGGATAGGCCGTGTCGCGCAGTCGTTTTCCCTGCGCCGCGGCCGCGTCGTCCTGGCCCTGCTGAAGATAGCCATAAACGAGATACTCGATCGCGTGCGGAAACTCATCCCAGACATACTGATTCTTGTCGCCCGCCGGATATTTCAAAGCCGCCTCGGCTGCGCGCAGGTTGCCGCGGATAACGCCGTCCCAGTCGCCCAGCCGGGTGTAAATATGCGTCGGCATGTGGAGCGCGTGCGGATTGTCGGGCGCGACCGATTCATATTTGCGCGTGATCTCGAGCGATTCGCGTTCGCGGCCCGGGATGTCGTTGGCGTGCACGAGATAGTGCATGGCGCCGGGATGGTCGGGATTCTCTTTATAAACCCGGAGCAAAATCTCCGCGGCGCGGTCGGCATGCTGGCGCGAGACAGAGTTGGACGGCGCGGTCGCGAGATGCGCGAGGGCGTAGAAGACTCCAGCCTCCGAATCATCGGGGAAAGCCTGCTGCACTTTGGCCATCGCCTCCTCCCAGCGCCGGATGCGGAGCCAGTAATCTTTCCCTTCCGGCGCGCGGAAAAATGCCTCCGCCGCTTCCACGAAAAGCTGCTCGCGCTTGGTCGGCGGGTTCAGGTTTTTCGCCTTTTCCACTTCTTCCCAACCGCGCTGGAGATCAGCCGGGCTCGGGCGAGTGGGCCAGAGCGGCTGAAACAAGGTCATCGCGATGCCCCAGTGCGCCATGGCGCATTTCGGATCGGCTTTGATCACCTCCTCGAAGGCCGTGCGCGCCTGCGGGTAGGTCATGTGATGCAACAGCGTGAGGGCCTGGTGGAATTTCGCCTGCGCTTCGGGCGAGCAACTGATCGAAAAACTCATTTTGCCCGCGGCGTGGCCGGCATGCGGGTCGGCCGGCGTCATTTTTTCCGCGGCATTGGCGGCCAAGGGAAGAAGGAAAACGGCGAGAGAGAGGAATAAAACGCGGTTCATCTGCAAAGGTGGAACGACCGGAACCACTCCACTAGCACTAAAATCAGCGGGCGCGGAACCGCCGCCCGGCGCGCCAGCCCGGGGTTGCCTTTCGCCTCCGAATCTGACAATCATCTGCAAACGAACAAGCTGAGCGCAATGGCCGTCTTTTGCTCGCTTTGGCGAGACAATCTCTGAATAAGCAACCATGAGCACGCTCCGATTCATTGTATTTGTACTCGCGCTCGGCGGTCTCGCGTCGGCCTCGCTCGCACAGCGCACGGACAAAATTTTCCTGCAAGGCAACCCGGCGGGAACGCAAACCGTGCAGGAGGAGCCGGGCGGTACAGTGCGGGCGGAATATTCCTACAACGACCGCGGCCGGGGCGATCACATCGTCGCCACCTGGAAGCTCGATGCCGATGGCCTGCCGATCGAGTACCAGGGCAGCGGCAACGATTACATGAAAGCACCGGTCGACGAGCGCTTCGAAATAAAGGACGGCCGCGCGACCTGGAAAAACCGGAGTGAAAAAGGCGAGCAGGCAATGAACGGAAAAGCGTTTTATCTGCCGATGGATGCGCCGCCGGAATTCATGGCCGTGCTCGCCCGCGCGCTGGCGAAGGCGCCCAGCCACAAACTCGCGCTTCTCCCCGCAGGCGAGGTCAGCCTGGAGTCGGGCGGCAAAGTCACTGTCGACAAAACCGAGCTGACCGCACATCGCATCATCGGGCTCGCCTTCACTCCGCAAACGATCTGGCTTGGGCCCGGCGAAGGCATGGCCACGGCCGGCGGCTGGATGTCAGTCGTCTCGCCTCCGTACGAAGCGGCCCTTCCGCAATTGCGCGCGGCCGAGGAAAAAAACGAAGCGGAATGGTCGCAAAAGTTCGCCCGGGAAATGACTCACACGCCCAAAGGCGATCTCGTGATTCGCAATGCGCGCGTTTTTGATCCGCGCGATCTCAGCGTCACGCCCGGTCGCAGCGTGCTGGTGCGCGGCGATCGCATCATTGGCGTTGACGCCGACGCCGATTTCAAGCCGGCCGCTGGCGCCGAAATCATCGACGCGCGCGGCCGCCTCCTCATGCCGGGATTGTGGGACAACCACCAGCATTTCAGCAGCCCGGAAGATGGCGCGCTCGACCTCGCCAACGGCGTCACCAGCGCCCGCGACATGGGCAACGACACCGATAGTTTTCTCGCGCGTGTCGCGCGTTACGACGATGGCAGCGAGCTCGGGCCGCGGGTGGCAAAAGCCGGGATTATCGACGGCACCGGGGAGTTTGCCGGCCCGACCAAGATGCGGGCCGACACGGCGGCGGACGCGATCAAGCACGTCGATTGGTACGCCGCGCACGGCTACGTACCGATCAAGATTTATTCCTCCATCAAACCGGAGCTGGTCCCAGTCATCGCCGATCGCGCGCATGGCCACGGGATGCGGGTGAGCGGCCACGTCCCGGCATTCATGTCGGCGCGGCAATTTATCGAAAATGGCGCGGATGAAATTCAGCACTTCAATTTCATCGAACTCAATTTCCTTTTCCCCGAGGTGCAGGAAACGCGCAATCGCGACCGCTTCATCAAGGTCGCGGAGCGGGCGCGCGAGTTCACGCCGGACAAGCCGCAGGTGCGCGAGTTTATCGATTTTCTCAAGCAGCATCACACCGTGCTCGACCCGACGATCAACATTTTCGAAGGGCTTTTCTGCGGCGACCCGAGCGCGATCACACCCGGCCTGGAGCAAATCGTGCCGCGCTTTCCGGCGCAGATCCGGCGCTCGATGCGGAGCGGCGCGCTGGAAGTTCCAGCCGAAAAAGCAGCCGCCTACCGAGAAGCGTTTCCCGCCATGCTCCGTTTGCTGAAGGCAGTGGACGAGGCCGGCATTCCCATCATCCCCGGCACCGATGCGCTCTCGGGTTACACCCTGCATCACGAGCTGGAGCTTTATGTGCGCGCCGGCATTCCGGCGTCGGAGGTGCTGCGCATGGCGACCCTCACCTCGGCCGAAGTGATGGGGGCAAACAAAGATCGGGGCGTCATCGCGGCGGGAAAACTGGCCGACCTGATTCTGGTCGACGGCGACCCGACAAAAGAGATTCGTGACCTCCGCCGGATCACGACCGTGATCAAGGGCGGCAAAGTTTACGACCCGGCCGCGATCGAGAAAGCGCTCGGGATCACCCCGCGCCAAGCGGTTCGTTAGGCAAACGAATTCCGGTGAACTCCCGTAACCTCATCGCCGAACTGAAACGCCGCCACGTCGTCATCGCAGGCGGATCTTTGTTTGCGCTCACCGGCCGGAAGCTCGACCTCCGGTCAAGCCGCGAGCGGGTCCACGACTTCGACGAAAGAGAAGCGGTGAAAATCGCTATCGCGCGTCACAATCCGGCGGATGCCGTGTTCTCGCATGAGGACCGCGGTGTGGGCGTCGTGCAGAATGTTCCCGCGCAAATGCGGAAACTCGCCCAAAGTCTCGCGCAAGACCTCCGTATGCCGGCCACCGGCGAGAAGGAGCGAGACGGAAGGCGCTGCGAGCACGGCCTCCAGAAATTGCCAGGCGCCCGTGAGCGGCCAGGGTTTGTGAAACACCTTCGGGTGGGTGCTTACACGCAGGAATTCGTAGCAGACGCTCCAGGTGAGAAACCACGGCGAACTTTGCCGGCGCCACTTCTCGAGCAAGCTCCGGCAGGGGCGATGGAACTCGGAGTCCTGATCGGCCGCGTAAATCAGCACGTTGGTATCGGCGACAAACACTTGCGCCTAATCCATCGCCTGGAGGAGCGCGTCGCGGTCCGCGACGTCGACCCGGTGGCCGCCGCTGCGCAGTTTCGGCAGGGCTGGGAGCTTCGCCGCCGATCCGGCGCTACCAGATTGGAAGAGCAATCGCAGACCCGCTTCGACCAATTCGGACATCGTGCGCTGCCGCCGCGCGGCTTCCCGACGAAGTCGCGCCATGACCGTGTCGTCGATGTTCAAGGTTGTCTTCATATGGGAAACCATATCTTTCGTATGGCGATGCGTCAACGCCGGAGCCAGCTTCCACGCCGTCCAAGATTGTGAATTTGACCAGCTTCTTCACCGAACTGAAACGCCGCAACGTCGTCCGGATGGCCGGGCTCTACCTCGTCGGCGCGTGGCTCCTCGTGCAGGTGGCGGGCACGTTGTTGCCGGTCTTCGACGCGCCCGCCTGGGTGATGAAAACGGTCGTCGCCTTACTCGCGGTCGGGCTCGTGCCGGCGCTGATTTTCGCCTGGGCCTTTGAGCTCACCCCGGCCGGCCTGAAGCGCGACGAAGACGTGACCCCGGGTGAATCGATCGCGCCGCAAACCGCGCGCCGGATGAATCGCCTCATCATCGCCGTGCTCTTGCTCGCGCTTGGCTACTTTGGTTTCGATAAATTTGTCCTGACTCCGCGGCGCGAAGCAGCGCTGGTGGCGGCGACGGAAAAATCAGTCGCCGCGCGGCCTCCACCGGCCGCCACGCCCGCGACCAACGCCAAGTCGATTGCCGTCCTGCCTTTTGTGAACATGAGCGCCGACGCCGGGAACCAGTATTTTTCCGACGGCATTTCCGAGGAGTTGCTGAACGCGCTCGTCCACGTCGACGGGATCGCGGTCGCCTCGCGCACCTCGTCGTTTGCCTACCGGGGCAGCCCGCTCGGCACGACCGCGATCGCGGCCGCGCTCAAGGTCGGCTACATCGTAGAAGGGAGCGTCCGTAAATCCGGCGACAAGGTGCGCATCACCGCGCAGTTGATCGACGGCCTGCACGATCGCCATCTTTTTTCGCAAACATACGACCGCGACCTGACCGACATCTTTGCCATCCAGGACGAGATCGCCAATGCCGTCGTCGCCGCGCTCCGCGGAACGCTCGCGAGCGCGCAGGCGCCGCGGGTGGTAAAAGTGCGAGCCGACACCGAGAACTTGCAGGCCTACGATCTTTACCTCAAGGCGCGCGAGCTTTTCATCGCGCGCAAGGACCTGAAGGAAAGCATCCAACTTTTCGAAAAAGTCGTGGAACTGGATCCGAACTTCGCCCGCGGCTGGGAAGGCCTCGCTGCCGTCTGCACCGTGGCCGAAAGCTGGAACGTCCGCGACCGCAACTACACCGACATCGCCCGGCGCGCGGCGGAGCGCGCCTTGGAACTGGATCCTTCGCTTTCCATGCCCTGGGCCGCGCTTGCCCAGATCGAGCCCCGGAAACTGCCGGCCGACTGGGAAAAAACCATCGCGATGTCGGACCGCTCCATCGCGGCGGACCCGAAGAACGCCACCGCTTATCTCTGGCGCAGCATTCACTGGGTAAACCTCGGCTTTTTCGACCGCGCCCTCGCGGAACAGGAGCGCGCGCTGGCGATCGATCCCAAATATCAAAACTGCGAGCGCTGGAAGGCTCTCACTCTTCTCTTCAAGGGCGAAACCGACCAGGCCCTGGCCGCGTTCGAGCGCGGGGTGGCCGGCGGATTCGTTGTCAATCGCGCGGAGAGCTTCGTCCTCCCGTTCTTCAAACGCGGCAACCGCATGACCGCACTGCTCCTGCTCAACGCGCTGGGGGCGAAACCGGAGATGAGCAAAATCCTGCTCGACGCGGCGGCCCGGCCAGAGGTGCCGCACCCGGACGCGAAGGCGATCGTCGAGCGTTACATGAGCGACAATAACGATGGGTTCGTGCAGAGATTTTCGCGCGCGAAAGCCTATCAATGGCTCGGCGCCTATGACGAGGTCGCGACCGCGAACGACGACGACCCGACGAATATCATCGCGGCCTGGGAATCCATCCGACCCTCTTTCCGCAACTCACCCGCCTTCAAGCGCACGCTCGAAACCCTCGGCGTGCCCGCCTACTGGCGGAAGCACGGTTTCCCGCCGCAATGCCGGCCGCTCGGCGCGACCGATTTCGAGTGCAAGTGACCCCGCCCCAAAGCGGTGAAACCGAACCGGCCTTTCCGTGACCCGACCCGGGGCGCGCGTGCTAGCATTCCGGAGATGAAGGAAAATGATGCGCCCGGCTTCTTCGCGGAGCTGAAGCGACGCAACGTCTACAAGGTCGCGGTCGGCTATGTCGTGGTGGCCTGGCTCCTCATCCAGATCGCGACCCAGGTTTTTCCGTTTTTCGACATTCCAAACTGGATCGTCAGACTGGTCGTCCTTCTCCTCGTCATCGGTTTTCCCCCCCGCTCTCGTCATCTCCTGGGCCTTTGAGTTGACTCCGGCCGGCCTGAAACGGACGGCGGATGTTCGCCTAATGAACTTAACTCCGGCCGAAGGCCGCGGACTTTGCCGTCGTGGTGGTGGCGTGCGCGCTTCTCGCCGCCGGCCTGCTTCTCTTTCGTCTTTTCCCGGGCTTTTCGCCTTCCCCCAGCGGCGTCGGCCGAGCCAGCGATCGCGCCCAAATCGATTGCGGTCCTTCCTTTTGAAAACTTGAGCGCGGAAAAGGCGAACGCCTACTTCGCCGATGGCATCCAGGACGAAATCCTGACCCGCCTCTCCAAGATCGCGGACCTGAAAGTGATCTCGCGCACCTCGACCCAACATTACAAAAGCGCGCCCGCCAACGTGCCGGAGATCGCCCGCCAACTCGGCGTCGCCCACATCCTGGAGGGAAGTGTCCAGAAACACGGCGACCGGGTCCGAGTCAATGTGCAGTTGATCAGGGCGGCTAACGATGCGCATGTCTGGGCCGAGAGTTTCGATCGCCACCTGACCGACATTTTCGCGGTTGAGACGGAAGTGGCCAAGACCATCGCCGACCAGTTACGCGTGCGCCTGACCGGCCGGGAAGAGGAAGTGATCGCGGCCAAACCGACCGACAATCCCGAAGCCTACGACGCGTACCTGCGCGGCCTGGCCTTCACCCTGAAGACGCAAAACACGCCCGGCAACTATCTCGGC
>JALYQE010000337.1 GCA_030855965.1 Verrucomicrobiota bacterium
AAAATTTCACAGTTGGTTCGACACCTTGGACGATGATCCGTTGCAAGCAATCTGGAATCGTCCGCGCCCGGCGCGGGCAAAGGCGTGGGCCTGAAAGGATTCGAACCTTTGACCCTGCGCTTATCAAGCGCATGCTCTAACCAACTGAGCTACAGGCCCGGTGCAGCGCCGCGGGGCGCCGGAGGAAGGGAACAGTGGCGGGTGATTCCGGATTGGTCAAGGCTCGGGCTAATTTTGCTCGCCAAAGTGAATTTAACTCCTGGCAGAGCGTCGTTCCAAGACCAGCCAGACAACCCCGCAAATGAGGATGCCGATGATCGCGCCGACGCCGTCGATGCAAACGTCGCCTAACGAGGCGGTTCGGGTCTGAACGAACGACTGATGCCATTCGTCGGCCGCGGCAAAAAGGAGCGCGGGAAAAAATGCAAACGCCGCACGGCGCCAGAAACCACCGCGCAGACCGCGCCCCGCGCGGAAAAGCAAACTCGCCAGGATGGCATATTCGGTCACATGCGCGGCCTTGCGGACGAAGAAATGGGCCTGCGCGATCGCCTCGGGCGAGATCGCGGGATTTAGCCAGCGCAGGAAGGGCGTGAGAAAGCGCGAGGTGTGCTCGGCCGACATGAGGTCGGTCGAGCCGAAAAACATCAGCGTCAGCCAGAGGACGACCGGCAGCCAGGCCCGGGCGATTTCGCGAATTTTCAAGCCGGGAGTTTAAACGGCGAAGGTTGTCTGACAAACCGGCGCTCCCGGGTTAACCTCGGCCCGAAAATGAAGCGCCCAGCCATCTCGCACCTCCTGTTTGAACCGCTCTTCATGGAGCGCATCTGGGGCGGGCGTCTCCTCGAGAGCCTCTACGGGAAGAAACTCCCGCCCGGGAAAATCATCGGCGAATCCTGGGAAATCGCCGACCGGCCGGAGGCGCAGAGCGTCGTTAGGCAGGGACCGTGGCGCGGAAAAACCCTGCACGAGCTTTGGCTTCACCACCGCGCCGAGGTTTTTGGCGCCGGAATGCCCGACTCTGCGCGTTTCCCCATCCTGGCCAAGCTGCTCGATGCGCGGGAAAAACTTTCGCTCCAGGTGCATCCATCGGCGGCGGTCGCGGCGTCTTTAGGCGGGGAGAGCAAGAGTGAAGTCTGGTATTTCGCGGCCGCGGATGAAGGGGCGGAAATTTTCGCCGGGCTGCGAAGCGGCGTCCAGCCCGCGGAGTTCGAACGTGCCCTCGGCGACGGCAGCGTCGCCGAAATGGTCCCGCGTTTTCAGGTCAAAGCGAGCGACAGCTTCTTCGTGCCGAGCGGACGTCTCCACGCCATCGGGGGCGGCAACCTGATCGTCGAGATCCAGGAAAACAGCGACACTACTTATCGGGTCTACGATTGGAGGCGGGCCGATGCCGCGGGCCGGCCGCGCACTCTGCACATCGCGCAGGCGATGCGCTCGATTGACTTCAGCGACTTCGAGCCGCAGCTCGTTAGGCCGGAGGGCGAGCTGATTGTGCGTTGCCCGCACTTCACGGTCGAAAAGTGGGAACTCGACGGTCCGCGGCCCGCCCACGATCGCCCGACCTTCGCCCTCTTCTTCTGCCTGGAAGGCGCGGTGAAAATGGCGGAGACCAGGATGGCACCGGGCGAATTCTTTCTTGTGCCCGCGGCGGCGCACGACACCGCCGTCGAGCCCGACGCGGACGGGACGAAGCTGCTGCGGATCACACAGACTCCGGCCTGAGGCGGGCAGGATCGTCAGAGCGGCAGCCCGCGCGCGCGCCGCGCGCTCTGCGGGCCGATCGGCTGCACGCCGTCGATCTTCCAGCCCCCTGCTTCCGCGGTGAAACTGTAGAGATAGCTCCGTCTCGCGCCGTCCGGCGTGGTCAGGTAAACCTGGGCGTAGGCCACTCCGCCCGCGACCTGGACGGTCCCAAACTCGATCCGTTGCGCCTGGGTCATGGAGGAAAAATCGCGCCGAATCATGAGCTCGAATTGTTCCCGGGAAAATTTCTGCTGCACCCCGGAGGCGGCGCGGCGATAGGCGCTGTCGAAATCGTCCGAACGGAGATCGGAAAGCTGCCGGTTTACGATCGAATAGAGCTCGCGCGGGGCCGGCGCGGGCGTTTCCTGCCGGTGCCGGTGGGTGATCACCATCGCCACCCCGCAGAGGGCGAAGAAAAAAAGCAGGACCGAAATTTTCAGCCAGCGGCTCATCGTCACGCGGTGCGGGCCGGATCGATCCGGCGCAGGTATTGGTAGGAATAAATGCCGGTGTTGTGGTCATCGCCCCAAGTCGGCTGGAGGGCGTAGCCACCGACCAGGTTCCAGCCGCGGAGCTCGAAGCTTTGGTCGGTGTAGCTGACATTTGGTCGGACGACATCGCCCATCACATCCGGCTCGCCGCCGCAGGCGGCGCAGGGGCAGGCGGTGCGCAGGAAGCGGAGCGGGAGGAAGCTTTCGCTCCCGTCATTCCACTCGATCGCGAGCTCGCTCCCGATCTGTTCGATGTTCTTTGGCTCGAGCCGCACGAGGAAAGCCTAGCAACGTTTTACGGCGGAGGGCAAATATTACGGCGCAGCCGCGGGCAATAATTTCAGTTTCTTTCCTGCGTTCCTGTGTTCCTCGTTCTCCCTGCATGAGCGAGCGCCGTAAATCGTATCCTTTTGATATCCTCGAACCCAAGTGGCAGGCCCTTTGGGAAAAGAGCAACGCCTTCCATGCGCCGAACCCGGGCGAGCCGGGCTTCGATCCGGCCCGGCCGAAATATTATGTGCTCGATATGTTCCCCTACCCCAGCGGCTCCGGGCTGCACGTCGGCCATCCCGAGGGCTACACCGCGACCGACATTGTGGCCCGCTACAAACGCCTCTGCGGATTCAATGTCCTGCACCCGATCGGCTGGGACGCGTTTGGTTTGCCGGCCGAGCAGTATGCGATCCGCACCGGCCAGCATCCCGAGGTCACGACCCGGGAAAATATCGCGCGCTTCAAAACGCAGTTGAAACGAATCGGGTTTTCCTACGACTGGGAACGCGAGATCAGCACGGCCGAGCCCGATTACTTCCGCTGGACGCAATGGATTTTCCTCCAGATTTACCAGAGCTGGTTTAACCCGGAGACGAAACGCGCGGAGCCGATCGCGACTTACAAGGGCGACGATCCCGACAGCGTGCGCCTCGCTTACGTCGCCGAGGTGCCGGTGAACTGGTGCCCCGAACTCGGCACCGTCCTGGCCAACGAGGAAGTGATCGATGGCAAGAGCGAAGTCGGCGGTTTCCCGGTGGTGAAACGCCCGATGCGGCAATGGATGTTGCGCATCACCGCCTTTGCCGAGCGCTTGATCGACGAGCTCGAGCCGCTCGATTGGCCCGAGGGAATCAAGCTTCTCCAGCAAAACTGGATCGGGAAAAGCGAAGGCGCGGAAGTGCGGTTTGCGCTCCCCGACCACGAGGGCGCGCTCACCGTTTTCACGACCCGGCCCGATACCCTTTACGGCGCCACCTACATGGTCCTCGCGCCGGAGAACCCGCTGGTCGATCGCCTAACGACCGACACACAGCGCCCCGCCGTTACCACCTACCGCGCAGCGGTCGCGGCCAAGAGCGACCTCGAGCGCACCGACCTCGCGAAAGACAAGAGCGGCGTCGACACCGGCGCCTTCGCCTTCAACCCCGCCAGTGGCGAGCGCATCCCGATCTGGATCGCCGACTATGTGCTGATGGGTTACGGCACCGGCGCGATCATGGGCGTGCCGGCGCACGACGAGCGCGACTTCGAGTTTGCGAGTAAATACGGACTGGAGATCAGGGAGGTGGTGGCGCCGGGAGATCCGGGGAGCGCGGACGCCTCGCCCGCTGGCGAAGGCCCGACTGATTCGCGACCGGCAGAAAAAGATCGTTTTGGTGGGGCGCCAAAACC
>JALYQE010000338.1 GCA_030855965.1 Verrucomicrobiota bacterium
CTTCGCAGGGGATGGACCAGGCGCAGATCGGGCGCGCCATGCTCCACGGGCAGCTTTGGAAAACAAAAGTGGCGCGCCCGCTCGCGGCCGGGCAATTGCAGCGCCGCGGCAAAAACGTTGCGGCAAAAATCTGGACCGACACCTACAACGCGCCGCTTCCGCCGCTGGTGAATGCGATCGCGCTGCTCCCGGTGCGCTCTCATCTCACGATGGGGCGCGAGCCGATTTACGTCGGCGACCGGATGATCGTGTTCATGTCGATGATCCTTTTCCTGGCTTCGCTCGTGCCGCTTTTCCTCGTCGCGCGGCGGCTCTTCGACCAGCGGGTGGCGCTCCTTGGCTCCACCATGGTCCTGCTCGGCGACATCTTTTGGCAGTACTCCCTCTCCGGTTTGCCGCAGATGCTGCTCCTGCTGCTTTTTAACCTGACGCTTTACGCGCTGGTGCGGGCGATCGAAACGCAGGCGGAGGAAAAACCTGCTTTGCGCTGGCTCGGCGCGGCGGGCGCGGGGTTTGGTCTGCTCGCGTTGTCGCATGCCCTGACGATCTGGATTTTCCTGGCCGCGCTTGTTTTCGCGGTGCTTCATTTTCGTCCGCGCTTTCGCGCCGCGGCCTGCCTGCTGGCACCGGTTCTGATTCTCTACACCCCGTGGCTGCTGCGGAATTATCTCGTCTCTGGCAACCCGGCCGGGGTGGCCTTTTACGCGCTCTTCAGCCAGCTCGGCCTGAGCGAGGCGGGCCTGATGCGCCTGCTCCTCTTCGACCTGCACAGCCTGAACGCGGGAGCCATCCGGGCCAAGATTAACGACAACCTGCTCGCGCAAACGGGCGATCTATTCCGCTATTTTGGCTGGAGTGTAGTGGCGTTGTGTTTCTTCCCGGCGCTCCTGCATCCCTTCCGCCGGGCCGCGACCGCGAGCGCGCGCTGGCTGGTCCTCGCGCTTTGGGCCGGCGCTTTTGCCGGAATGGTGATTTACGGGATCGATGAGGAACTCGGGGTCGCGGCCAATCAACTGCACTTCATTTTCATCCCGGTCATGACCTGCTTCGGTCTCGCGTTCCTGCTCGTGCAATGGAACCGCCTCGGCATCGCCGGCCGCCTCCCGCGCTTCGGATTTTTGACGGCGCTTTTTGTCTTGTGCGCGTGGCCGATGATTTCCAACCTGACCCTGGCGCGCGCGAAAGGGCCGGTCCGCTGGCCGCCCTACGCGCCGCCCTACATCGCCGTCATGCAGACCTGGATGCAACCCAATGAAATTATCGCGAGCGACATGCCGTGGGCGGTCGCGTGGTATGCCGACCGGCGCGCCGTCTGGTTGCCCGACACGATGGCGCACTACAACGAGCTGAATGATTACAAAGTGCTGGGCGGCCCGATCAATGGGATGTATCTGACGCCGATCAGCGGGGGACAAAACAAATTGCGCGATATCCTGAAGGGCGAATACAAGGACTGGTCAACGGTGGTGCTGCGGAGTGTCGATTTGCAGAAATTTCCGTTGCGCTGGGCGACGCTCCTCGGGCCCGACGCGGAGTGTGTTTTCTTCAGCGATCACGACCGGCAGAAAACCAGTGCCGCAGCGCAGCCATGACGCCGAAAAAGATCTTTGGCACCGATGGGGTGCGCGGGGTGGCGAACGTCGAGCCGGTCACGGCCGAGACCGCGCTCAAGCTCGGGCGGGCGGCGGCGCACGTTTTCACCGCGCTCAATCCGCAGGCGCATCCCGCCAGCCTGAGGCCCAAAATCGTGCTCGGGAAGGACACCCGGCTTTCCGGCTACATGCTCGAGAACGCGCTTGTCGCCGGGATCACGTCGCTCGGCGTGGATGTGCTTTTGATTGGCCCGCTCCCGACCCCGGGGGTGGCCTACATCACACGTTCGCTCCGGGCCGATGCCGGTATCGTCCTCTCCGCCTCGCACAACCCGTATGAGGATAACGGGATCAAATTTTTCCGGCACGACGGCTATAAACTGGACGACGAGATCGAGCGCAAAATCGAGCAGCTCGTGTTCACGGGCGAGATCGATGCCATCCGGCCGACCGCGAAAAAAATCGGGCGCGCGACCCGGATTGACGACGCCCTCGGGCGCTATGTCGAGTATGCGAAAGCGAGTTTCCCGAGAAAAATGTCGCTCGAGAAAATGCGGATCGCAGTCGATGTGGCGAATGGCGCCGGCTACAAATCGACGCCCTGCATTTTACGCGAACTGGGCGCGGAACTGACCGTCGCCCACGACCAGCCCAACGGGACGAACATCAACGCCAACTGCGGCAGCACCTACCCGGAAGAGATCCAGCGCCTCGTTAGGGAGAGCGGCGCCACGATCGGGGTCTCAAACGACGGCGACGCCGATCGCGTGCTCCTCTGCGACGAGCAAGGCGAGTTGGTCGACGGCGACGAAATTCTCGCCATCGCCTCGGTCGATTTGTTAGGCCGGGGCGAACTCGCGGAACAGACGCTCGTCGCCACGATCATGAGCAACTTCGGGCTCGATGAAGCCCTCGCCGCGCATGGCGGGAAAGTGATCCGGACAAAAGTCGGCGACCGCTACGTGATCGAGGAGATGGTGCGGCAAAACCTGAACCTCGGTGGCGAACAGAGCGGGCACATGATCTTCCGGGACTTCACGACCACGGGCGACGGGATCATCAGCGCGCTCCAGATTTTGCGGATTATGCAGGCGACGGGGAAGCCGCTGAGCGAG
>JALYQE010000353.1 GCA_030855965.1 Verrucomicrobiota bacterium
TCCTACACCCGGGTCGGCGGGCAGATCCGCGATTTGCCGGAGACGTTCATTCCGCAACTCGAAGCTTTTCTCGACAGCTTCATCCCGCAGCTCGACGAGATCGATGCCCTGCTCACTCGAAATCGCATCTTTGTCGATCGCACCCGCGATGTCGGCGTGATTCCGAAAGATCGCGCCATCGCCTACGCTCTTTCCGGTCCGAACCTCCGCGGCAGCGGGGTCGAGCACGATCTGCGGCGGGCTCATCCCTATCTCGATTACGAGCAATATGATTTCGAAGTCGCGGTCGGGAGCGCGGGCGATTGTTACGATCGTTATCTCGTGCGGATCGAGGAAATGCGGCAGAGCGTGCGCATTCTCCGGCAGGTTATCGACAAACTTCCATCCGGCCCGATCAACGTCGTGGACTGGAAAAACATGCTCCCGCCCAAGGCGCGGGTGATGACGAAAATGGAGGAGCTGATTCACCATTTCATCGTCGTGACCGAAGGCCTCGACGCGCCCCCGGGCGAAGTCTATTTCGCGGCGGAAAATCCGAAGGGCGAACTCGGCTTTTACATCAACAGCAAAGGCGGGGGCGTCCCGCACCGGCTCAAGATCCGCGCCCCGTCCTTCGTCAACCTGAGCATCTTGCCGGAACTCCTGCCCGGCAGCATGATGAGCGACGTCGTCGCCATCCTCGGCAGTCTGGACTTCGTCATGGGAGAATGCGACAGATGAAAAGCCTTATGAAAAACAAAACTCAGCTCCTCGGACTCCTCTTCGCCGCGCTTGCCTTCCTCTCGTTAGGGGCGTGCGGCCGGGACGCGCTTTCCGGCTCCAAATTGACGAGCGCGAACTACGACCAGATCAGCCTCGGGATGTCGAAGTCGCAGGTCGAAACCATCCTCGGCTCGCCGACCACGGCGGAGACCAAGGACATGGTCATTTTCAAAAAGACGACCTATCGCTACGAGGACGGCGCGAAGTTCGCCATGATCACTTTCAAGAATGACGAAGTGGACAGCAAGGACACGAACCTGGGACGCGAGCCCTAGGCCGGCCGCGATTTCATGAAGATGAAGATGCACGCGAAATCCTGGCGCTGGCTCAGCTTGCTCATGGCGTTCGCCCTCGTCTTCACCGGCTGTCGCGGGGAACGCCTAACGAGGGCAAACGTGAACCTGGTTTCCGACGGGATGAGTCGCAAGCAGGTGGAGTCGATCCTCGGACCTCCCACTTCCGTCGACAGCACCAACCTGCTGGTCACGAAAAAGGTGACCTACGTTTACGAACAGGGCGGCGAGTCGGTCACGATCCTCTTCTTCAACGACAAGGTCTCTTCGAAAGAGAGCAACCTTCACGACTAGCCGTCATCTGTGGAGGCGACGATGACGACCAGCGTTCCGGCCGCACTGGAACGCCAGATGGAAGAAGCAATCGGCCATTACCCGGCCGAGCAGAAACGGAGCGCTTCGCTCCCGCTCCTCCATCTCTGGCAGGAACATTTCGGCTTCATCAGCGACGAGGGAATTACCTGGATCGCGGGCAAGCTCGGGCTCCAGCCAATCAATATTCTCGAGCTGGTCACATTCTACCCGATGTTCCGCCAGGCGCCTGCGGGGCGGAAACACATCCGGGTTTGCCGCACGCTGAGCTGCGCCATGGCCGGTGCTTATCCGTTAATGGAGAATCTGGCCAGCCTAACGAAAATCGATCGCCATCGTCAGGGCGCCGGAATGCACAACCCGGTTTCGGTCAGTCCCGACGGCAAATACAGCATCGAGTTTGTCGAATGCCTCGCCAGCTGCGGGACCGCGCCCGTCTGCATGGTGGACGACGATCTGTATGAAAACGTCGCGCCGCAATCCGCGCCCGACCTTCTCGCTCCGCAGTCGTCGCCCAGCACGTTACATCCTCCACCCCACTCGCTCGAGCGCCGCCTGATATTCAAAAACATCGGGGCCGAGGGTTACGCGACCGACATCAACTGTTATCTAAAGAACGGCGGTTACGACGATCTCAAGGCCGCGGTGAAAATGAGCCGCACGGAGATCGTCAACGAGGTCAAGACCTCGGGATTGCGCGGTCGCGGCGGCGCCGGTTTTCCCTGCGGGGTGAAGTGGAGCTTCATTAAACCGGACGAACAAAAACCGGTCTACCTCATCTGCAACGCCGACGAATCCGAGCCCGGCACGTTCAAGGATCGCTACATCA
>JALYQE010000374.1 GCA_030855965.1 Verrucomicrobiota bacterium
CGCTCTGGTGGATTTTTGGCAGAGCGGCAACCTCGAGCCTTTGCGGAAGCTCTTTACCATGCGGAACCCGCCGGACACCGGGGAGGACGCGATCTGGGAGCGCTGGGATGTGGCTCTGCTTTCACGAGATTTCAGCGAGGCCGAGGCGGCGATCGATGTTTTTCCCCGTGAGACTCTGCCGTCCGTGCTCGGCGCGCCGATTCCAAAGAGCTACCTTCGCGGCTGCATCTGGCTGGCCCAGGGTGACCGTGCGCGGGCGATGCCCGAGTTGGAAGCGGCGCGGCCCTCACTCGAGGCTGAAACTTTCGCCCAGCCGGGTGACGCGATGCGCCACGCGCGCCTCGGTCTTCTCTACGCCTATCTCGGCAAAAAGAGCGAGGCGATCCGCGAAGGGAAGCGCGCGGTCGAACTCATGCCGGTGTCCGAGGACGCGGTCGATGGGCACCAGTGGGCCTGCTACCTTGCTTTGATCCACGCCTGGGTGGGCGATACCGCCGAGGCCGTGGCGATGGTCGAATCGCTCCTGCGCCAGCCGGGCTGCGTTTCGCCGTTAAACGAAGCCTCGCTTACGCTCTCCGATCTCCGCCTGCGCTGGCAATGGGATCCGCTCCGAAAGGACCCGCGCTTTCAGCGGCTGCTCGCTGCTCCTGAACCCCCGACCGCATACTAGGAAGGTGATTTTTTGAGATTTTTTCATTATTTTTGCAACACGCGGGCGAAATTAGACATGGAAAAGGTAATGACATTCAGTGTTCAGTACCAAGGCTAGTCCCCGGATCTCTGATCCGACATGCCTGGAGGCGCCGGCAGGGTGCTTCCAGGCATGGGACGCCGGCCGATGAGGTCCGCGCGAATTGCTTCGAGTTAGCCGGCGACTTCCACCAGCTTCCCGTCCTGTTTTGGCGCGGGCATCTCAAGCTGGCTCCGCCAAAGGTGCGGCGGGAGCAGGCCGATCATCATAAAGGCGAGTTGGCTTGCTCCGAAGGTGATCAACCAAGGGAACGCACTATCCATGAAACCGTAAGAGTGGAGGCCGATCCCAAGCATGTTGACGCCAAACCACGACCAGCTGGTGACGACGTTGCCGAAGTTGGCCAGGACCATGAGACCGCGTTGCCGGACGAGTCCGCCCCAGCGCGCGTGCAGGATGATGGCGTTCCAAAGGACAATCAAAAGCGCGCCATTTTCCTTCGGGTCCCAGCCCCAGAAGCGGCCCCACGATTGATCAGCCCAGATCCCGCCGAGAATGGTGCCGACAAAGCTGAAGAGAGTCGCAAAGCAAACGATGCCGTAAACCATCCGGCTGAGGGAGCGGGCGGTGTCGCGATCGAGCGAGGGGGTAAAGGCGCCGCGCACGATGTAGATCAGCGCGAGAAATCCGGCGAGGAAAGTCGAGGAATAACCGAGCGTGACACAGACGACGTGGGTCGCGAGCCAGCCGTTGGTGTCGAGCACGGCGCGCATCATTTCCATCGTGTCGCCGTCCATCGAAAGATGATGCGCGATGAGGAGGGTGATGAACCCGATCATGGCCGCGGTCGCGCTCCCGATGCCGTTGCGGAAAAAACGCTCGAGGAAAATGCCGAGCAGGACCGCGCCCCAGCCGATGAAGACGGCGGAGGAATAGAGATTCGTCACCGGCGGCCGGCCCTCGAGATACATGCGGGTGATCAACCCGCCGGAGTGGATGACAAAGGTGACCAGGAGAAGGGCGAAAGCATAGCGCCCCAGCGTTTGGGGCCAGGCCAGCCACGAGCCGGCGGCGAGGATGAAGATCAACACGTAGATCACCATCGCGCTGTAGAAGGGCTGGAGTTGGTTGAAGACGGCCTCGACTTTCGCCTTGAAAACGCGCCGCGGCAGATCCTGCCGCAACTGCGCCGAGTAAGTGTCGACTGTGCGGTTGAAGGCGGCCGGGTCGTTCGCCGCGTAGGAGGTCGCGAGCGTCGCCCAGGCGCCGACCGCGGGATGCAGTTTCCCGGTGGAGAGGAAAGTGATCAGGCTTTCGCCCATCTTCTGCCACCGCAACGGGTCGTCGTTAGGCGGGAAGGGCGGGATCGGAAAAAAATAACCGGTCTCGGCCAGAAACCCGAGATTCTGCAGCGCTTCCTTCGAGATGCCGCTATTCATCGGCGCCGGCGCGGGCCGAATGTTTTGCACCAGGTCGTCGATCTGGCTTTTGAAATCGACCGTGCCTTTTATTTCGAGGCTGTTGGAAAGGCGGTGATAGAGAGTCAGCCGCTCAAACAACTTGATGATGTCGCGCTGGAAGGGCGAACGCAGTTGCGCCTCCACCTTCTGGGCGAGGGCCGCTTTCTGGTCGATCTCCTGCAAGTGCGGGAGAAAATCCTGGAAGGAAAAGTATTTCTTCTCATCCGGTTTCCAGCCGAGCGCGGCCAGGGTCTCGGCGTTGCGGATGACAAAAACCTTCCGCTCATCGGCCTGCTCCGGCTTCATCATCACCTCGGCCAGCCACTCCATCGGCGTCATCGAGCCCTGGTCGGTGCGCAGGGTCTGCTTCCCGTGAATGATGAGGAGCGAATTGCGCGCGACGGTGTCGAGCGGCTTGATCCGGCCGTTGAGCAGGACCGGCAGCCGGCCGAATTTATCCAACTCAAAGCCGCCCGCTTTATCGTGCCGAAAGAGCGGCGTGATCACGTAAAGCAGCGTCGCCGCCACGATCAGCCAGAGAATCCATCGGCGTTCCGTTTTCATCACGCCCTCTTCCTTATGAACCCAAGCAGGTGCATCGAAAATTGCACCAGGAGGCCGGCCGCGACCAGGCCGCAGGCGATGTAGGGGAGGAGCATCGCCGGATTTTTCACCACCTGCAGAATCGTCGTCTGGTCATTGTTGTCGAAACCCGACTGGTAAAAAGTGAACCCGCGATGCCGCAGCGGATCGTTCATCGAGATGAGCACTTCGCGGTTTTCCTTCCGGTCCAGGTCGACCAGCCGCACCCGGCTGGAGAAATTTTTCGGGATATCGGTCCCGGCGTAGCGATCGTGCGCGAAATCGAGCAGAGTGAGCGCGAACTGTTTGTAGAAACGCCGCTGCCGCATGACCAGCTCGTAGGTGCGGCCGTTGACCGTCAGCGGTTGCGCCTCGGGGAGGGCGTTGGAAACGAGCCAGATGCCTAACGAGCCCTCGATCCCTTGCACCTCGACGTAAGCGGAACTGAGGTCGCGTTCGTCATCCTTGACCGTGCGCGGCGCCTCCGCGGCCACGATCTTCGGCCCGACTCCGGCGGTGGCGAGGGAAGGCGGAGCCTGCGGCGCCTGCGCCCGCATCGCGAGGTGCGTGTTGCCCATGAACTGCCGGATCTTGAGGGTGAAAGGCAGGGTCGGATTCTGGATCGTGCCGCCGCGGGCCAGAGCTGCCTCGGGGATTGCGACCACCTGGTCGAAGTTCGGGTCCGATCTGTCGATCACCGCCAGTTCCACCTCGCGCGGCGCTTCCGAATAGCCGGCGGTCTGGCCCTCGTCGATTCGCATTTGCGTTTCGCGCGCGAAAAGCCCGGTCAGGAGTTGCCCGATCAGGAGCAGGATGACGCCGAGATGCAGGAGGATGATGCCGATTTTCTTTTTCGTGAGCTGGAAGCGGACGGCGTGGGCTGCGATCAGGTTGACCAGGAGGACGGCGCCGAGCAGGTAGCCGCCGGGAAGAATCGGGATTTTCCAGCCCGCCCCAGGCGGCGACCAGAAAATGACGAGGCTCTGGAAATAGCGCGCTTGGACCGCGTGGATCCCGAGGTGGACCTGCGCCAGGGTACCGAGAAAAACGATCAGCATCCCAAGGCCGAGACAGATCACCGTGAGCCGCAACGAGGAGAGGACGCGGAGTGGCGACCGGAGCGGGAATGGACGGACGATGGCTTCGGGCATGATTCGTTAGGGGATTTTGAGCCCGCGCAGGAAATCGGTGAAGGCGCTTTTCTGTGAGGCGACGGCCGCGTCCTCGCCGGTCATTTTGATAAACCAGGATTGCTGATTCTCATCCAGGATCGCGGCCAGGATGCGCTGCTTCTCGCCCTCGATCGGTTGCTCGCTCGCGAGGTCGACGAGCAAAAAATCATGGCCATTGGCCTGCACCCGTTCGGCCGTCTTCGCCAGCGTCTCCTCATCGACCGGCCCGAGCTGCACCTGTCCCCTCCAACGATTCACATTCTCGAGGACGCCCCCGGCAGCTCCCGGCAGGGCGACGACGGAGATATCTGTTTCCTTTCCGTTAGGCGCAGTCGCCTTGAAACTGGCCAGGCGCATGGGTGAGAGCGGCTTTTCCTGCCAGCCGGGCGGGAGGGTGTATTGCACCGGCGCGCCCGGGGCCGCCGCGGCCAGCGGCGCAGCAGGGGCCTGAGCCTCGGTGCCGCCGGAGTTGGCGCTCGTCGGGGGGTGCGCATGACCGGCGCCCTCGCCTTCCGTGGGATGCACGCTCTGTAGAAATTGCCGGAACGCCTCCCGCTGAGAGTCGACCAATGCATCGGGACCGATCATTTTAAAAAACCACGTCTCCGCGCCAGCCGGAAAGATCGCGCCCAGAATGCGCGACTTCGAGCCATCCGGCGAGAGCGGCTCTTCGCTCACCAGTTCGACAAAAAACATGTCGCGCCCCGCCACTTCCATCGGCGTGCCCGCCTGCACCACATCCGTGATCGGGGCCAGCTTCAATTGATCGCGCCAGCGATTCACATTGGCGAGCAGGCCGCCGGCTGCTTCCGGGAAGGAAATCACCGACACATCCGCTTTTTTGCCCTCGGCGTCGGTCACGAGAAAGCTGCCCTTGCGAAAACCAGATGGCGCCTGTTCTTCCCAGCCCGCGGGCGCAGTCCAATGCACCGCCAGCGGGGCCGCGACGCCCTGGGCTGCCTGCTGCGGCGCCGCCGGGGTCGGCGTTTCCTTCGGGATGCGATAGACCGTGATCTGGTCGCTCGTCCGATCACAACCGGCGCCAGCCAGGACCACGGCAAGAGCGGAGGCGAGGCTAACAGGCGACGGACGAAATAAAAAAAGCGGCTTCACGGGCAGGTGCGAAGTACCCGCCGCCTGCGGGAGATGTCAAGCGGGCCGGCCCGGACCGTCAGTTGCGCGGCGCCGCCACAAAAACCCATCGCGGATCGGGCCAAATTCTGTTTCTCTTGAAAGTAGGCCTTCCCAACGTCGCGGGCAAAATGCTATAACCACCATAAATCCGATGTTAATGGTTAAATCATTCGCCATCGTTCACTCCCAGATTCTGCTTGCTCTTCTCGCTGCCTTTGCGCTCGGAGGCTGTCAGCCGCAAAAGGTCATCCTCGTCCCGGGCGAGAACGATCTCGTCGTGCTCAATGGCTGCGTCATTTCTGCCTGCAATTATCTCGCGGTAGTCGAAACCCAGCACAGCCTGGAGCCCAATTTCTGGGCCAAGATTCTCCTCGTCCGCTACAAGGATCGCCCTGCCGGCCACGCTTATTGCGTCTGGGAAACCTCGGGCACGATCTACGGCTACGATCGCAACGGCGGTTCGTTTCCGATCCCGACGTACACCCGCGACCCCAAGGCGATTGCCGCGGCGCTGGCGACCGGGCTCTCCAAGGCGCTGAACGAGAACCTAACCGTGGCGCAGGCGGAGTTTATCGAGCCGAAAAAGTCCGAGCTCTACAAGTTTTAGCCGGCGCGATTCCGCCGGGCGGGGGCCCTGCAGGGCAAAAGAAAGCGCGGCCATTTCTGACCGCGCGCGAAGGCTTAAGGAACGAAACGTAAC
>JALYQE010000029.1 GCA_030855965.1 Verrucomicrobiota bacterium
CAAATCGCCTCCGCGCCTCCGACACCGAAAGTTCTTTCCAAGGCATAGTTGCCCCAGAAAGTGTCACCTATGTGATTAGACAGAACTGTCACCCATGTCATTAGATCATGCCGACAGCCCGTGCTCCCCGGAGGGGGAGCTCGCCGCCTAACTAAAAGTCAATTTGGAAGTTGCGCTCCCTAACATTCCCAATAATATGTTCACATGCTCACGCCCGGGCAGAAGAACGTCCTGCAATTCATTCAGGCAGAACAACGGACCAAAGGCCTCACTCCGAGCACGCGCGAGATCCAGGAACATCTCGGGTTTGCGAGCCAGACATCGGTCATGCAGTACCTCGTCGCGCTTGAGCGGAAAGGTTTCCTGCAACGTCACGCCCGTAAGGCGCGAGCTTTGGTCACCGCCGCCCCGCAGAGCCGGGTCGTCGACATTCCGATTTACGGTGAAATTCCCGCCGGCATGGCGACGCTCGCGGAACAAAACATCGAAGGCCACGTCGCGCTCGATCTCGAGTCAGTCAACGCCTCCCGCAGTGCCCGCACTTTTGCCCTGCGGGTGCGCGGCGATTCCATGATCGGGGCGCACATTCTCGATGGCGATATCGTGATCCTGGAAGATCGGCAGACGGCAAAAAGCGGCGATATCGTCGCCGCCTTGATCGATGGCGAGACGACGCTGAAGCGTTACGTGACGGAACGCGGTCGGCCTTATTTGAAGGCCGAGAACCCCAAGTTCCCGGATTTGATTCCGGCGCGGGAATTGCGGATCCAAGGGGTAATGACGTCGCTGGTGCGGAAGCAGTCGCCGGGCGGTAATTCGTAGCACAGCCGTCCCGGCTGTGCTACCGAAATGTCCGCTTGAACATATCTTTTCGCTGCATCATGCTTTGGCATGGCTGCGAGCAGCATTATCGATCTGCGGAAACTTCTCGCGGAGCGTTTCCCGCAGGAGCAACTGCCGCCGGGCGATCGGCTCGTCACTGGCTTGGAGATTTTCGATCGGGAGCCGGCGGGCGGCCTGACGAAAGGAGCGATCACGGAATTGAGCAGCGCCTCGCCCAGCGCCGGCAGCGCCACGATCATCGCCGCCCTCCTGCAACGCGCCTGCCGCGATCGATCTTTTCTCGCGCTGATCGACGGGCGCGATTCCTTCGATCCCTCGTCCATCGGGGAGAGCGCGTTGCGCCATCTGCTTTGGGTGCGTTGCCGCGCCGCCAGCGAGGCCATGCAGGCGGCTGACCTGCTCCTGCGCGACGGAAATTTTCCGCTCGTGATTCTCGATCTCGTGCTCAACCCGGTGGCGGAGTTGCAGAAGATTCCGGCGAGCAACTGGTATCGCCTGCAACGCCTGGTCGAGCCGGCCCCGACCGCGTTTTTGGTTTTCACCCCGCGGAGCATGATCAGCAGCGCGCAGTGGAAACTGAGCCTGGAAAATCGCTGGACGCTCCCGCAACTCGATTGGGAGGCGGCTGAATTGCAGGCGGCGTTGAAGATTCATCTGGGGCGGGCCCAGCCTAACAAATGGAGGATGGTGGGATGAGAATGACGAATGACCAATTTCGAATGACGAAGGAATGCCCGATGCCGAATGACCAGAGCCGCGTCGCATTCGCTCATTGGGAATTGGTCATTCCTTCGACCTTGGTCCTTCGTCATTTGTCATTATCAAACTGATGTTTGCCGCGCTTTATCTGCCCGATTTCGAATTGCAGGCCGCCTTGCGGCCTGAGCCGCAGTTGCACCGGCAGCCGATCGCGCTGCTCGAGAACGATGAAGCGAAGGCGACCATTTTCCAGCTCACGCCCAGCGCGGCGGAGGCCGGGGTGAAGGTGGGAATGACGCCGAGCCAGGGGTTGGCGCGTTGTTTGAGTTTGCTCATCAAGTCGCGCGCGCTCGCCCAGGAGAAAATTGCCGGCGAAATCCTCCTCCATCACGCGGGCATGCTGGCGCCGGAATTGGAAACGACCGCCCCGGGAGTTTGCACGGTCCATTTCACTTCGCTGAAAAATTGCCGAGAAGAGGTCGAAGGTGTCGTTAGGCAACTGGCCCAGCTGCACCTGACCGCGCAGGCCGGCCTGGCCGCGACGCCGGATTTGAGTTTCCTCGCCGCCGTTCTCGCCCGGCCGGTGCTGCAAATCGACGATCCGAAAAATTTCCTCGCGCCGCTGCCGATCGAGACCCTGCGTTATCTGCCGCGTTTGTAGCCACCTTCCGGTGATCGCCGCGGTGAAGTCCGCTAACCGCCGGCGTAATCCGGATACTTCTGGTGCAACTTCGCGTTGGCGCGCTCGGCTTCGTCGGACTTGCCGGCTTTCTGGTAGGCCTTGGCCGCCTTGGCGAGAGCTTGCGGCGTGATCTCGGGATCGTCGTAGAGCAGGGCAATGCTCATAAACGCTTTGCCCGCCTCCTCGAATTTCTCCCGCTCCATCTGGACCTCGCCGGCGAGCAAACGCGCCTGGGCATTGACCCGGCCTTCCGGTTGCAGGCTCATGATTTCCTCCGCGATTTTTTGCGCGTCATCCGGTTTGTGGGCGCCGATCTTGGCGTCGCCCAGCGCCAACAACGCCTTCGCTTTGGCAGCCGGATCGGTCGTCGTCTCGAGAAATTTCTGGAGCGAAGTTTCGGCCTCGGCTGGCTGGTTCAGTTTCATCTGCGCGTCGCCGAGGTAGAACCAGAAATCCGGTTTCACGCTGCTAACGTTGCCGCTCGTGCTCAGAGCGGTGAGATATTTGACTGCGGCGGCATGGTCTTTGGCGTTGTAAGATTCGAGGCCGAGCCATTCCAGGATTTCCGCCGGCACCTGCCCGTTCGGCGAGGCGGCATAGAAATTATCCACCTCTTTCGCGAGGGGTTCGCGCTGCTTGAGATAGAAGTAAGAGGACATGATCCGGAGAGCCGAGGGAGTGCCGTACTGATCCTTGTTCAGCTCGCGCGCCTGTTTCAGCTCCGCGATCGTGGTCTCGTAGTCCTTCGCTTCGAAGGCCGACTTGCCGATGTAGTAATGCGCCTGCGCGGCGGCGGCTGTTTTCGGGTATTCTTTCAGCAGCTGCTGAAAGGTGTTGGCCATGCCTTTGTTGTCGTCGGTCTGGCCGAGGATGAGCGCTTTCTGCTGCAGAGCTGCCTCGCGTTCCCGAGCCTTGGGGAAACTCACGAGCAATTGCTCCAGATCGCTCCGCGCCCGCTCGTATTGCTTCCCTTCCTGAAAAGCCAGGGCGCGCTGGGCGAGCGCGGAGGGAATCTGCGGATGCTCCGGGAAGGCTTGCAGGAAATAGGCGAAGGCTTCGATCGTTTTGTCGGGCTGCTTCAGCTGGACGTAGCACCAGCCGAGCTTGAAAGAGGCTTCGGCGCGGAGCTTAGCCGACAACTTGGAGTCGCGCAGACCAGCGTAGAGCGGCGCGGCGCCGGCAAAATCCTTCTCTTTGTAAAGCGCCTCGGCCTTGAGCAATTTCGCCTGGTCGGCGCGCTCGCCCGCGGGGTTCTCCTTCAGGAATTGGTCGACCTCCGCGCGTAACATCGGGTCGTTGGCGTTGTAGAGACCGATCAGCCGCTGGTAGCGCGCGTCCTTGGCCTCTTCGCGGTTGGGATATTTCTGGATGATCTGCTGGTAGAGTGCCTGCGCCGCTTTCATCTGGCCGAGCTGCCGTTGGCTGTTCGCGGCCAGCAACATCATCTCGGGGCGCACTTCTTCCGGGACCTCGTCCTTGCTCTTTTCGTAATCCGCCACCGCCGCCGCATAGTCGCCGGCCTGGTATTCGAGCCGGACCAAACCGACCGCCGCCACTCCGCTCCAACGCCCGGCCTCGGGCAGGGCGCGGCCTTTCTTCAGCAGCGCGGTCGCTTTCGCGGCCATAGTTTTGTCTGCCTTTTCGCCCTGCGTGAGATCGAGCGCGACGAGGCCGGCCCGCACCGTCGCCTCGGCCTTGAGCTCCGCCTTGCTCGTCTCGCCCGCGAGCGCTTCGAATTGTTTCAGGGCATCGGCTTTGCGGCCGGCCGCGAGGAAAATGGCACCGACCGCGAGCCGGGAATCGTCACGGAATGGATTCGGGTTGGAGGCCGTAATGACCTGTTGATAGATATCCCGCGCTTCATCCTTGCGATTGAGGTTCTCCAGGCAGCGCGCTTCAAAATAGCGGGCGGAAAGGGCGAGCGCGGAGGCTTTCATCTTGACCGCGGAGCGATGAAAGAAAGGCAAAGCACCCGCGTAATCCTTGTCGTTGAAATAAATTTCCGCGAGGCCGTAGTTGGCTGGTCCGGCCAGCTCGTTCTCAGGGAAATCGCGCGCCACCATTTGGAAACTGCTGCGAGCGGCGTTGCTGCGGTTCAGCGCGCGATAACACTGGCCCATGTAAAAAAGCGCGGTCACGCGATCGGGCGAGTTTGGGTAAAGCCCGATAAATTTTTCGTACTCCGGGACCGCCAGGTCGTAGAGCTTGCGGCCGAAAAGTCCGTTCGCGTAATCGAGCTGGTTTTGCGCCGGCGACTCGGCGTTTTCCGTCGGGCCGCTCTCCCCGGCCGAGGGCGGCGCCGTCGGCGTCGGGATCGGTTCGGTCACGGCGGGAACAGGCAGGGCGCGCATGATGGTGGGGGCGGGTGCGGGCGCCGGGGTGGTTTCCACCGGAATCGCGCGGGCCACAGGCGGCTCATGCACCGGCAAAGCGCGCCGAATCGGCGTCGGCGTCTGGGCAAACGTGCCGTGCGCAGAAAACAAAATCGTCGCCGCGAGGAGACCCGCGGCCTGGCCCGACCGCCGCTTCATTTTGCGGTCGCGAAGGCGACGTTGGTGACTCCAGCCTGGCTGCAAACATTCAGCACGCCGACAATATATTTGTAGGCGCCGGTTTCGTCACCGCGGATCACGACAGCCTGGTCGGGATTGAGTGCGACGAGGCCTTTGAGCATCGTCGTTAGGTCATCCTCGGAAAGAGTGCGGCGATTCACGACCACGTTACCGTCCGCTTTCACATTCACGATCACGTCGCCGATCGGGGCTGATTTTTCTGTCGCGGCACTGGCTTTGGGCACTCTGACGTCGAGCTCGTTTTCGTTTCGGGCCGCATTCCAGGTGACGAGGAAAAAGATCAGGAGGAGGAGGAGGACGTCGACCAAGGGGGCGAGTTGGATGCCGGGATGTTGCGAAGCGGAGCGGCTGCGGAAATTCATCGGGCGAGTCAGCGTCCGGGAGGGACGCAAATGGTTCGACGCCTAACGGCGCTCAAAATTCCTCTTCGAGCAAGGCCGGAGCGCGTTCGCGGCGCCGGCTGGGCTGGACCGAGAGCAGCGCCAGAATATGGGTGCTGGCCGACTCGAGATCGGAGATCAGGCGCTGGGCGCGACCCCGAAAAAAGGCGTAGAAGATCATCGCGAGAATGCCGATGCCGAGGCCGCCGCAGGTGTTGATGAGCGCTTCGCTGATTCCTTTTGAAAGCAGGATGTAACGTGAAGGCCCCATCTCGGAGCCGAGCGCGCCGAACGAGCGAATAATGCCGATGACCGTGCCAAACAAACCGACGAGAGGGCCCATTGTCGCGATATCCGCCAGGTAAGTGACGCGGTTATGCAGATTGGTCGCGACCCGGGTGCCTTCGGTTTGCGCGATCTCGCGCGCCTGCGCAAAATCGGCGTTCGGATTTTTCGTCATGAAATCGAGCGTCTTCTGCACGACGCGGGCGACCGCTTCGCCGTGCCGATTGGAGACCGCGAGCAGGCCGAGATAATCGCGTTTCCGAAGAAGAGCATCCGCCGTCGCCATATAGCCGCTGCTCACCACCGCGCCGCGGCGGATGGTGAAAAAGTAAACGATAATGAGCATGACCGTGAAAACGGAAAGGAGGAAAAGCAGGACCATGACGGGCCCGGCGGCGATCATGGCGTCGAGGACATTGGTCGTGCGCGGCAGGACGGGCTCGGGACCTGGCGCCTGGGCGAGTGCGGGACCGGCGCTCGCAAGGGCGACGAGCAGGGAAAGGAATCTTTTCATGCTCAATTGGGCGTTAGCATAGGCGCGGGCATTGACGATGCAACTGCATCGGAGCAGAGACAGCCCGAGGATAACGGCCGTTCATCCTTCTCCTCCACCACGGAGTAATAAAGGAAACTGTTAGAGAGGAAATCCGGTAGGGCGAGACTCCGTCGAGCCTGGGGGTAACACAACTTCGCCAATACCCGGCTCGACGGAGTCTCGCCCTACCGGGGGGTCACAAGCGGCGCACCCGGAAGATATGCGCGGCTTGCACGCCGGGATGAAGCGCGACGTAGTTCTGTTTTCCGTGCCAGATGTAGCTCACATCGGTCAGGAGATCCTGCACTTCGTAGCTCTCGCCTCCGATCTCGCCGAAGTCTTCGATCGGCGCTTCCACGTAGCCTGATTGCGTGTAGAGCGGGTCGAGATTCACGACTACGAGGATGATGCTGTCACGCGCCGGCGTCATCTTGCTGTAGAAAAGCAGCTGATCATTCGCGGCCGGATGAAAGCGAAGGTTGTCGTAGAAGTGGAGCGCGCGATTCTCGCGCCGGATTCGGTTCAATCTCGTGATCAGCCCTTTGATGTTCCCGGGCGCGTCCCAGTCGCGTTCCTTGAGCTGATACTTTTCCGAGTCGTAGTACTCCTCGCGTCCGGGGAGGGCGGCGTTCTCGCAAAGCTCGAACCCGCTGTAGATCCCGTAAACGCTCGAGAGGGTCGCGGCGAGCACCGCGCGGATCTGGAACATCGGCCGCCCGCCCGTCTGGAGATGGAGCGGCAGAATGTCGGGCGTATTGGTGAACAGATTGCCGCGGAAATATTCGCTCATTTCCGTCTGCGTGAGCTCGGTGAAGTACTCGGCTAGCTCCGCTTTCTCGGTACGCCAGGTGAAATAGGTGTAGCTCTGGGTGAACCCGGCCTTGGCCAGCGTTTTCATCATTTTCGGCCCGGTAAAGGCCTCGGAAAGAAAGATGGTGTCGGGAAATTTCGCCTGCACCTTTGCGATGAGGTATTCCCAGAAGGCAACCGGTTTGGTGTGCGGATTATCGACCCGGAAAATGCGCACCCCGCGCTCGGCCCAGAAGAGAATGATGCTCGTCATCTCGTCCCAGAGCTCCTGCCAATTTGGGCAGCGAAAATTGAGCGGGTAGATGTCCTCGTATTTCTTCGGCGGATTCTCGGCGTACTTAATCGTGCCGTCGGGGCGTTTGTAAAACCACTCAGGATGCTCCGCGACGTAGGGATGATCGGGCGAGCAGTTGATCGCGAAATCGAGTGCGATCTCCATCCCGCGGCTCCGGATTTCCTTGTCCAGCCAGGCAAAATCGGCCAGCGTGCCTAAGGCCGGCTCGACGTCCTTGTGCCCGCCGCCATTCGGTGCGCCGATGTTGCGGTTGCCGATCGCATAAGGCACACCCGGCTCGCCCGGCTCGCAGGTGACGGAATTGTTCCGCCCTTTCCGGTTCGTTAGGCCAATGGGATGGATGGGCGGGAAATAAATGACGTCAAAACCCATCGCCCGCGCGTCGTCCACTCGCCCGAGGCAATCGCGGAAGGTCGAGCCGCGGTCGGCCCGGCCCTCGGCGCAACGGGGAAAAAATTCATACCAGGCCGCGGTCCGGGCCGCGACGCGATCGACGAGCACGCGCGGCGGCGGGGTGTATTGGGTCGCGCCGTAGCGCGCGGCGTAGGTCGCCATGAGCACTTCGAGTTCGCCGGAATGAGCGAGGCGATTAACGATCGCATCCGTGCCGGCGCGCATCTGTTCGGCAAATTCGCGCAGGCGTTTTGCGTCGGCCCCGCGAGCGCGTTTGGTGGCGGCGGCGAGGAGCGCGGCCCCTTCCAGTTTCTCGCTCGTCAGATTGGCCAGGCCGGCCTCGAACTTGGCCGCAAATTCGTGCTGCCAGCCGCCGAAGACATCGGTCCAGGCCTCGACCGTGTATTCGTAGATGGCGTTTTCGTAGACTGAGAAAACGCCGCGCCAGCGATCGTTTTCGAGCGGTTTCATGGCCGTCTCGTGCCAAAGCGCCTGGCCGGCCACCCGCCATTTCAGGGAGGCCGCCACGATATCGTGGCCATCCTTGAAAATGTCGGCCTCCACCACCACGTCCTCGCCCACGACCCGCTTGATCGGGTAACGCCCGCCATCGATTAGCGGCTGCAGGTTCTCGATGACGGCGGCGGGGAATTGGCTGGGCATCGGTCAATCAATCGAAATCCAGGGGTCGCGAAAGGGCAAAGTGCCGCGCGCATGGCCGATCCCGGTACGCGGCGCCCGAGTTGTCTCGCCCCCGTCCCGATTCCGGGTTCCGGGCGCCAAGCGCAGGCTAGATCGCGAAATAAAAGGCGGCTTCGTAGAGGCCGGAGGTGCGCGTTTCTTCCCGGCGCACCGGCGTCTGGAGCACTTTCTCAAACATCTCCTGCTCGAGCCGTCCGATAATTTCGTATTTTTCGATCAAATTCATGATCGGCGAATGGCATTCCAGGATTTGCGGGCCGCCTTCGGTCGGTTCGTTGACGAACTGCGACATGTGCCCCTCATCGTCGCGGATGCTGGCGAGGGACTTTGCGCGCTCCTCGATCGTTTCGCCTTTTACCTTTTCCTTCAGCAGGTTGGTTTTGCCTTCGAAGAGGTTATAAAGAAGTTTTTCCGGGGCGTTGGTGCCGTGGATTTCCTCGATCGATTGCAGGAGATCGAGGGTGAAGGCGTTGCTATCCGCCTGGAAGAGCGCGTGGCTGCGGCGGGTGAGGCGGTAGACCATCTCGGGCCGCCCCATTTTCTGCGGGCGTCGCCAAGTATCGAGGTAACCGTCGCGTTCCAGGGTGAGGCAATGCTGCTTGATGCCCATGTAGCTCATCTTCATTTTAGCGACGAGCTGGTTCACGGACAGGCCCTTGGTTCGCTTCAAGGTATTGAGAATTTCAAGGCGTTGAGTACGGCCAATTTCTGCAAGTAATCGTTGGTTCACAGTGAGTCTCCGGTACGGAATTAAAAGGGAAATTTCTTTATACGCGGGACGCGCAAGCAATCGCAAGCAATCTCTTAGGCCGGAGAAAAGTTTTCTTGAAACGATTTCGCTCTCGGCGCCGGCTGGGACGATCATGCTTTCGGCGCGCCGGTTTTTGAAAGAACGCATTTCAAGGCACTTACGGCCCGCACACGCTTCGACCCTCAAACAAGTCGATTGGTCAAAGTCGGATCGAAAAGGTGCGCCTTCTCCAGGTTCATCTCGAACTGGAACCGATGCCCCGCCTCGCGGTGATCGAGCGCGCCCTGGCTCCGGCAGACAAGGGTGTGCGCTCCTGTCTGGAGGTAAAGATTAGTCTCCGCGCCCATCGGCTCGACGATGTCGACGATCGCAGGAAATCCGGTGGCGAGCGCTTTCCCTTCCTTGCGGCTGAACTTTGCCACCTCCAGGTCTTCCGGCCGGATTCCCATGATGACGTTTTGGCCGGCAAACTTCCGCGCCGCCGGGCGATCCGCGGCAGCAAACGCGACATCGATTGTCCCGCCCTCGATCTCGCGGAAACGGAGCTTGTCGCCTTCTTCCTTCAGCGTGCCGGTGATGAAATTCATCGGCGGACTGCCGAGAAAACCGGCTACGAATAAGTTCACCGGCTCGTTGTAGAGGACGAGCGGGGCATCGTTTTGCTGCACGATGCCGTCGTTCATGACCACGATCCGGTCGCCCATCGTCATCGCCTCGACCTGGTCGTGCGTGACGTAAATCATCGTCGCCTGGAGCCGCTGATGCAGCTTGGTGATTTCCGTTCGCATCTGCACCCGCATCTTGGCGTCGAGATTGGAGAGCGGTTCGTCGAAAAGAAAAACCTTTGGTTGCCGCACGATCGCACGGCCGACCGCGACCCGCTGCCGCTGGCCGCCGGAGAGCGCCTTCGGTTTGCGGTCGAGCAGGCCCTCGATCCCGAGGATGCTGGCTGCGTCCACCACCCGCTTCTTGATTTCCGCCTTCGGATATTTCCTCAGCTTGAGCCCGAAGGCGAGGTTGTCGAACACGCTCATGTGCGGGTAGAGCGCGTAATTCTGGAACACCATCGCGATGTCGCGGTCCTTCGGCGCGACGTCGTTGACTCGCTTCTCGCCGATGTAAATGTCGCCTTTCGAAATTTCCTCGAGCCCGGCGATCATCCGCAGGGTGGTGGATTTCCCGCAGCCGGAGGGGCCGACGAGGACGACAAATTCGCGGTCCGCGATCTCGAGGCTGACGTCCTTGACCGCGGTCACGTCGCCGCCTTTGTCGCCCGGATAAATTTTGTAGACGTTTTTAACGGAGACTTTGGCCATGAGACAGACGGCCAAGCTAGGTATCGGGCTGGAAGGGGTCAATCCCCTTGTCGCGCCTTCTCGCCTGGCCTAGACGAACGGCAGCCCGACCACTTCGACGGCCTGCTCTCCCGCCGATAATCGGGTGCCCGATTCGTTGAACCCGCGCTTCACGTAACCAAGCGCGATCTCTTTGCCTAACCGATCGCTCCGCGTCGCGCTCGTAATCCAGCCCACGTCTTTCTCATCCGGCGCGAGCAGGCGCGTCGCCGGCGTCAGCGGCGAGCCATCGAGCGAGATCAATCCACAGAGCCGCTTGCTCATTTGCCCCGACATTTTCATTCGCGAAATGACTTCCTGGCCGATGTAGCAACCTTTCGCGTAATCGATCGCGTCATCCGCGAGGTTCGCTTCCACCGGGATGATCTGGTCGGTCAATTCGAGACCCCAGCGCGGGATGCCTTGCTCAATGCGCAGTCGTTCCGCGGCTGCCGTCTCGAGCAGGGATTCGTCGGCCGAGAGCGTTTGCAGAACGAGATCGTGTTCCGCCGCCGGCACGAGCAGATCCCAGCCGACCATGCCGAAACGTTTGGCCCGGCGCCAGCTGGCGTCGTTAGGCAAAGCCGGCGCGCGCTCGGCCGTGAGATGGAAAAGAGAAAACTCCTCGGTCACATCCTCGATCGTGACATCGTCCGCGATGAGGTAGCGATCGAGCCGCTGCACGAGCGTCTCACGCTGTTCGGCTTCGGCATCGATCAGCAGTTCCTCGGGCCCCGCGCTGACGAAGATGAGCGCGTCGACTTTTCCTTTCGCGCTCAGCACGCAGGCCGGCATCGAGAGGTTCGCGTTCGCTTTCCGCATGTCGTTCGTCACCTGCCCGTTCAAGAAACGGATCCGATCGCTGCCGGTCAGGCGCAGTTTTGCGCGCGCGGAAAGATCAAAAAGCGGCATCAGGACTCGCGCCGCGAGGGGGCAGCGCGCCGGCTGAACCAGCTGCGGAAGCCGCCAGAAAGATTCACGCCCTCGAGATCCTCGGCCTTTTTTTTCTCGTCGTCGTTTTCCGCCTCTTTCTGCTTTTCCTCGCCGTTGCTCGCTTTCGCCTCCGCTGGTTTTGGCTCTGCCGGCGGCACCGGCTCGGTCCGCGCCCAGGCCGGTCGCGGGCGCTCGTTAGGCGAAGAAGTCTCCGCGGCCGGCGGCGAAGTTTCCACGGTCGGCGGCGCGGCCGGTGGCACGGCCTTGGGCGGCGCCGGGAAATACTTCTGCGCGATCGACGAATAGTCGGCGTCGCCCCGGCCTTGTTTCAATTCCGCCAGCAGCATGTCGCCCGACACTTCCGTTACCGGGAAATCGAGCGCGTAATGTTTCGCCAGCGCGGACGCGATCCGCACATCCTTCAGCATGTGCTTGACCGAAAAATGAGTCTCGAAATCGCCCGCCAAAATCAGCGGCAGCTTCATCTCCAGCGTGGTCGAATTGCTCGCGTTGCTTTTCATCGCGCGCGCAAAAAGTTCCGGCGCAATCCCCGACTTGCGGACGAGCGCGAGCGCCTCGGCGGCGATCTGCGCCGTGGCGGCGGTCACGAGGTTGGTTGCGACCTTCATCACGCTGCCGTCGCCGATCTTTCCAATCACGAGGATTTCCTTGCTGCTGCCTTCCAGCACCGGGCGCGCCTGTTTCAGGGTTGATTCATCGCCGCCGATGTAATAAACGAGCTCGCCTTTTTCGGCCGCGACTTTGCTCCCGGTAAAGGGCGCCTCGAGAAAACGCGCCCCGCGCCGTTCCACGATCTCGGCCGCCGCGCGCATGTTTTCCGGGGCGACGGTGCAGTGCGCGGTCACGATGTGCTGCGCGGTGAGGCCGGGGACGAGCTGTTTGACGGTCTCGAGCAGCGCCTCGTCATCCGCGACAAAGATCTGGATGACATCGCAAAGCTCGGCCACCTCGACCGGGGAACCGAGAAAGTTTTGTTCCGGCCGTGGCGTGCGGTTCCAGACGAAGACCTGGAAACCATTGTTGCGGAGGGCGCCCGCCACGCGTGACCCGATGATGCCGAGGCCGATCAAGCCGACGTTTTTGTTTTTCGAGCGTGCCATATTTTGCGCCGCGTTGAGCGGCAGCGAGGGCAACGTCAATTTGATTCCGCCGGGCCGCAATGGGCAAATGCGGCGCTTTACCGTTCCAGCAACGCGGCGACCGTCGCGCCGCGCTTCTGGTTTTCGAGGAGCGCGATGATCTCGGGGCGCGCCTCTTCCAAGCTTAATTGACGCGCCGGCCGTGTCTCGGTGAGTCGGATAATGTGGAAGCCGAGCCGGCTGCGGACCGGTGCACTGAGCTGACCCGGCTGGAGTTGCTCCGCCGCAGCGAAGACCTCCGGCAACATCCGCGTCGCGGAAAAGTAACCGAGATCGCCAGCCCGCATTTTCGTTGCTTCGTCCTCGGAAAATTCCGCGATCAGCGCCGGGAACGACTCGCCATTCGCAATCCGTTTCGCCATCTGCTCAATCAAGATTTCCTGCCGCTCGATCACCTCTTCGGGATAACCATCCGGCGCGGCGAGGAAGAGGTGGCTGGCCCGCAGCCGCAGCGGCTGTTGGAAAGCCGATTGATGTTCGCGGTAATAGCGCTCCGCTTCGGAGTCGTTAGGCGGAAGTCCGGGCGCGATCTGTTTTTCGAGCCAGTTGCGAGCGCGCAGGCTGGTCGTCACCTCGTGGGCGAGTTCGCGCGCGGCGAGGTCCGCGCCGAGGAGCGACCTCTGCCACGCTTTTTCATCGCGAAACTGGTCGCGTAGGAGTTGCGTTTCGCGTTCCACCGAGGAAGAAGCGACCGCTTCGCCGGCAGCCGCCCGGTGCAGCCGTTCCTGCTCGATCAGGCGTTGCAAGGCGGCCCTTTTCAGCTCGCCCAGAATCGCGGGCTCGATCTCCGAAGGATCCGCTCCGACGGCGAAAAGGTCCGCCCGCCAGGCGCGCTCGACATCGTTGGCGTAAATCCCGCGCCGTCCAACCAGGGCCTGCAAATCTCCCCGCCTAACGACATCTCCAATCCACTGCCGGAAGGGAAAGGAAAGGGTGAGATATTCCGCCGCGCCAATTCCAAGCGCGCCCGCCACCAGGAGGAAAAGGAGAGCCCGCCTCATGGGAAAGCCCGCTCCGCCAGGAAATGGAGCGTGACCGCGCCCACGGTTTGCAGGCTTTCCGCGCTCAACTTGTCCATCGTATCGCCGGCGGTGTGCCACGGTGGATAATCGAAATCGATCAGGTCGATTGTCGGAATGCCCACTTCGTTGAAGGGCGTGTGATCATCGAGAATATCTTCGTTAAAATAGGTGAAATGATCGCGCACCTTAAGCGCCTCGGCCGCGGCGAAGATTCCCTCGGCCAGGTGGGCCGGCGAATCGGGCGGCAAAGTGATCGTCAGGTCACGATCGCCGATCATATCCCAGACGATTCCGCCCTGGTAGTTTTGCACCCGCTTCGCCAGCCGCGCCTTTTCTGCGAAAAAGCGGCTGCCATAGAGTCCGTCGGTTTTGCTGAAGCGTTCGTAGGCTTCTTCGCCGTCGAAAAACATCAGCTCGATTCGCTTCGCCAGCTCGGGGTGGAGGTTGAGCACCCGTCCCAGCTCGATCAGCGCGCCACTGCTCGAGCCGCCATCATTCGCGCCGACAAACTGGATCGACTCGAAAATCTTGGTGTCGTAATGCGAGCCGACGAAAAAGAGCTTCTCGTTTTTGGGCTGGTTAGGCCGGCGCGCGATGACGTTGACGAATTGAACCCTGCCGCGCGGCGTTTGGGCGGCAAAAGGCTGCTCGATCACCTGCCAGCCCTCCGCCTCGAGTTGGGCGCGGATGTAGCCGCGCGCTTTTTTGCTCGCGTCCGAGGCCGGCGGACGCGGACCGAGGCCGACAAGCCCCTGCACGTGGCGCAGCGCGTTCGCGCCAGAAAAATCCTTCCAAGGCTCGCCGTAACGCGGACCGCCCGGACGCAGGAAAAAAAACAGACTAGCGAGCAGAAGCGCAGCGGCGAGGGAAGCGTAGCCGCCATGACTCTGCCAGTGGGCGGCGAAGGCCGTCTTCCGGGCCGGGGCGCGCCGAGAGCCGCGGGCGGGCCGCTTCTTTTTGTTAGGCATCGGGCGGCAGGCCGAGCCGCGTCACGACCCGCTCGAGATCGTCCGCGCCGTAATACTCGATCTCGATCCGGCCCCGTTTTTCGCCGTGCTGAACGGAGACGTGGGTTGCGAGATATTGTTGCAGCCGGTTCTCGAGATCGCCGATGGCGGCGGAGTTTTCCGCCGCGGCGCGCTTCAGGCGCCGGGTGCCGCCATGCTTCCCGAGCTGGCGCGCGACCATCCGCTCGGTCGTGCGCACGGTCGAGCTTTGCCGCAAAATTTTCTCCGCCAGGAGGCGCTGTTCATCGTGCGCCTTCACTCCGAGCAGGACCTTGGCGTGCCCGACCGAAAGCAAATCCTGCACGACCCAGGTCTGGACCTGCGGGTCGAGGTCGAGCAGGCGCATCGCGTTCGCGATCGAGGCGCGGCTCTTTCCGACCTTCTCCGCGATGTCTTCCTGGCGCATCCCAAATTCATTCGCCAGCCGGGCGTAGGCCTGCGCTTCCTCGATCGGGTTGAGATCCGCCCGCTGCAGGTTTTCGATTAATGCCAGCTCCAGGACTTCGAGGTCGGTCGCTGGCCTGACGATGGCGGGCGCTTCGCTCAGTCCGGCTTCCTTGGCCGCGCGCCAGCGACGTTCGCCGGCGATGAGCTCAAACTGGTGGTTTATCTGCCTAACGATAAGCGGCTGGATAATGCCGCGCTGCCGGATGGAATCGATCAGCTCCTCGAGCGCCTCGCGCGCAAATTCACGGCGCGGCTGGAGCGGGCTGGGGACGATATTGACGAGGCTGATCTGCTGGACCCGCTCGCCGCCTTCCAGTTCGACTGAACGCAGGGGAGGGGAGGCGCTGATTAACGCGCCGAGACCTTTGCCGAGACCGGATTTTGCCATCGCGCGCTCAGGTTATCGGAGCGCGCCGTGCAACGCAAATCCACTTTAGCGCAGGCTCGCCGCGATCGCGGCGGCGGCCTGCCCGAGCAGCCGG
The DNA here is from genome assembly GCA_030855965.1 of Verrucomicrobiota bacterium. GTDB lineage: Bacteria > Verrucomicrobiota > Verrucomicrobiia > Chthoniobacterales > UBA10450 > Palsa-1392. The sequence goes on from JALYQE010000029.1 coordinate 15,334, forward strand.
CTCTCCGCGGCGACGAGTGGCTCGTAGCCGTCGCCGATAATTGGCTCGCGGAAACTGACGCTGTGCCGGGAGAGCGAGGCTCCGCTCGCACCATCCTTAATGCGCCAGCTCAGCTCGAGAATTGCCTCCTGCCCACTGATGCCGTGGAATTGCCGGAAATCGAGCGCGACGCGATAGCGCGGCTTGAAGCCCGGCTCGCTGCCGGCGCGCACGTTACTGGAACCGAGGACGTGTCCGAGGTCGCTCGCCACCGTGCGGGCGATGTTTTCCTGGAGCGAGCCGATCCAGAGCGCGTTGCTCGGGATTTGAAACTCGTTAGGCCCGCTCGCGAAGACGATCTCAGCCCGGTCGATGTAACTCGGGAGTGTGACCGGCCCGATCGCCACGCTCAGACCGGAGGCGGAGGCTCCGCGCGAGGCCGGCGCGGTCGCGCTGAGCCGGTAGTAGTTGTCACCGGCGCCGCCGCAGGCGGCGAGCAGGCTGACGAGAAGAAGAGGCAGAAGCTTATTCCACATAAGACAAGTGCTCGTTAGGGCCGCGGTGGCGAACCTTTCGGCGGCTCGACTTTCCCCGGCTTGCCAAAGATGAGGGAATTCGGCTTGCGCTCGATCGTGCCGGAGAGGCTGCGAATCGAGCGCAGCGTGTCGTCGAGCTGTTGCAGCGTTTCGTTGAGCTTTTGGTAGAGCGGTCCGTTTTCGCCGAAGCCGTTCACGGTTTTGTCCAGCCCGGCCAACGTGCTTCTGATCGTGGCCAAGGTCGCGGTCGCTTCCTTGATCGTGTCTTCGAGCGGCAGCGCCTGCAGTTTATCGAGCAGCGCGGAGGCCTTGTCGAGCATCCCGGAAAGGCTCGAACCGCCGACCGGCAGCACGCGATAACCCGCAACTTCGGTCACGCTGGCGGGCGACGCGCTCTTGTCGAAATCGAGATCTATATACATCTGGCCGGTGAGGTAATTTCCCGTCTTCAGGCTGGCGCGCAGACCGTTTTCGACCGCCTGGGCGACGAAATTCTCGGCTGGCTCGGTGCTTTCGGAAGGCAGGTTGGTGATGAGGCCGGGATCGATCTGGACCAGCACCGGCACCCGCCGTCCGGGGTCGTTAGGCAGGTACTTGAAGGAAACTCCGATCACGGTCCCGATGCGCACGCCGCGGAAATCGACCGGGGCGTCGTCGCTCAAACCGCGCACGCTTTCGCCAAATAGCAGGAGGTAGGGCAGGCTGTTCGGCATCACGAATTTCTTTGTGTCCGAGAAGCTGTCGTAGAGCTGAAAGGTCGCGCCATCACTCACCCTTGGCGCGGAGACAAGCGAGTCGATCTGGTCAAAAGTGATCCCTCCGACGAGGAGCGATTCCAGGGTGCCGGCATGGAGTTGCAGTCCGTCCGCGCCCAGTTGCACGTCGATCCCGCTCACGTTCCAGAACTTCGTGTTCTGGCGCACGAGCGGGGCAAACTCCTTCGAAATAAAAGCCTCAAACTCGATCTTGCCGTTCTTCGAGTGAAAGGTGCGCGACTCGATTTTGCCCGCACCCAGCCCTTTGTAGAGGATGGGCGTGCCCGGGCCGATGCTGCCGGCTTTGTCGGTCACAAAAGTGATGTGCAGGCCCGGCACGCCTTTGGGCGTGACCGGCGGATTTTCCAGGCCGACGAATTCGCGGCGCTCTTCCTCGGAAAGACCGGGCTCGAGCTCGATGTAACTGCCCGAGACAATCGTGCTCAGGCCCGAGATGCCGGAGGCACCGCCATAGCGCGGCCGCACCACCCAGATCTGGGCGTCCTTGGTCAGGAGATCGGTCGCTTCGCTCGTCATCTGCATCGTGACGATGACGCCTTTCAGGTCTTTCGTTAGGCGAACTTTATTCACCGTCCCGATGGCGACGTTCTTGCACAGCACGGGCGTTTTGCCGCCGACGATGCCCTCCGCCGTTTCGAATCGGACGGTGATCTCCGGCCCCCGCGCGTCGTAATATTTCCAGGCGAGCCAGGCCCCAAGCACGGCGGCGAGGATCGGAATAATCCAGATCGGCGAGAGCCGGCGGCCTTTTTTGACGACCGGTTTTAAAGCCGGCTTGGTGGAAGAAGAAGTGTCGGGCATGGTCAAGGCTGGGGCGAAGTATCGGCCGGCGCGTCCGCCGCAGCATCCCAAATGAGGCGCGGATCGAAACTCATGGCGGCGAACATCGTCAGGATCACGACCGCGGCAAACGAGAGCGCACCCGGGCCGGGATGAACGGAAATGGTGGACCCAAGTTGGACCACTCCCACAAGGATAGCGACGTCAAACACATCGACCATCGACCAGCGCCCGACAAATTCCGTCACCCGGTAGAGGCGGGTCATTTCCCGGGGCCGGCGCCCGGAGTGGGAGGCGAGGCAAAGAGCCGCGTTGGAGACGATCTTCAGGACAGGGATCAAAACGCTGGCCGAAAAAATAATAATCGCAACCGGGTAATCGCCATGTTGCCAGAACTCGATCACCCCGCCCATGATCGTGTTTTGCTGGTCGCCGGCGAACGACTCCACCCGCAGGACTGGCAGCAGGTTGGCCGGGAAATAAAGTAACACCGCGGCGAAGGTGAGAGACCAGGTTCGCTGGATGCTCTCCTTCAAGCGCAGGTGGAGCCGGCTGGCGCAGCGCGGGCAGCGTTCCTCGCGTACTGGCGTGGCCAGGTAACAAACGTGGCAGAGCGCCAGACCGCGCGCAGCCGCGGAATCGGGAGCGAACTCGTTCATGCTTCCGGCATCTCCAGTCGGGCCCAGAGTTCGCGGGGATGAATCGCAGCCAGCGCCGCCGTTAGGCAAACAATCAGCGCGATAAAAGCCCAGAACGACGTCCCGAGCGTGAGGGTGGCGAGCTTGCCCAGCTTGAGCAGACTAACGAGCGCGCCGAGAAGGAAGACCTCGATCATGTTCCAGCGCCGGGCCCAGAGCACCCAGCGGCAAATCG
>JALYQE010000035.1 GCA_030855965.1 Verrucomicrobiota bacterium
TTTTTTCAGGGCCGAGCGCTGGCGTTTGCTCTCGAGGATCTTCCTTTTCAAGCGCGGTGGGCGCGGTGAATTGCGCCGGCGTTCTTCCGCCGCCGCCGCCCGTTTTTTCTGTTTCGCCTCTTCCTTGCGCCGCTCCAGCGCCGCGAGCAGACGCTCGAGTGCAAGCTGGCGATTCCGCGCCTGCGAGCGCGAGTCCTGCACGGTGACGCTGATTCCGCTCGGTGGATGCCGGAGCGTGACCGCGGTCGAGACTTTGTTAACGTGCTGGCCGCCGGGTCCGGAGGAACGCGCAAAACTTTCCTTTAGGTCCGCTTCCCGCACTCCGAGCCGTTGCATTCGTTCCGCCAGGGTCATCGCGGAGAGGATCGCACTCGCCGGCCGAAGCGCTAGTTGACCAAGCCAACGCGATAGGAGCGGCTCGTTAGGCCGGTCACGTCCGTAGCCGAGAGGTTAGCTGCCACGGGGCGGCGCTGAGCGGCGCGTTGCGCGGGACCCACGGTCGGCCAAGGGCATCGCAGCTCTCGAGTTGATATGTTCTTCCTGGCACCGCGGCCCAGTTGATCGTCGTGACCCCGTCCCCACGCAAGATTTGGATAATGCCAAAACCAAGGGCGGGATCGAGGCGGTCGTAGAGACCATCCGCATTCTCATCTTTCATCGTCGCAAGCGAGAGCGGCAGGAATTCGTCCGGGTCAATATTCCCGTGCCGAGCGGACCTTGCGCTGCGAGCTGTCCGCCGTCAGCCGTCGCGTAGGCCGCGTTGGCCTGCCCTTCGAGAATGAAGGAACCGGCGTCCGCCCGGGAGTGCGCGTCGGGGTTGGAGTAGGAATGGCGCTCTGCGTCGGGATGGGTGTGGGCGTCGGAGTGCCGCTGGGTCCGGGCGCGACATAGACATGCTGGATTCGCGAGCTGGAGACATTCTCCCGCGCGTCCGTCGCGGTGACGTAGTAAGGCACGTAGGTCTCACTGAGTCACGTGATTTTGCTGTAGTAATAATCGGCCGAGTATTGGGGCGGAGGCCTGAGATTCGGCGGCGCATTTCGGATGATTGATCCGTCCTGCGGGGTTAGCTCGGAGAAGCGTAGACCTGCTTCGGGGAGGGAGAAGGTAAAGCTCGTCAGCCGTTAACCCGCTTGAAGGAAAAAAGCGCTGCCGATGGCCGGACTCGAACCGGCACGGGCCGTTAAGCCCAACGGATTTTAAGTCCGTTGCGTCTGCCATTTCGCCACATCGGCGGCGGCGCCACTCTATCGCAAAACGTCCGGGCCGCACCGGAATTATCCCGACGCCTTGCTTGTCGCTCTCTTGCTTCGACGTGGAGAAAACGGTAACGGCTTACCGATGCTGACTCGACTGTTGCGAGGGTTGCGCCGGCCGCCGGCGCCGGTCGCCAAGATTCTCGAGGACGGTTTCCGCCGCGCTATCTACGAAGAGTTTTGCGCGCAGGACGGACCGGCGATCGCGCGCGCCCTTGCCGTGCATCTTCCGCACGATACCGCAGTGACGGTCGCTTTCGATCCGGTGGCGGTGCCGCATCCGATGAGTTGCGCCTGGTCGCTGGCGAAGGATCGCGGTTCTCATTTTACTTTCCCAGCTTTTCAACCCGGTCAGTTGCTCGAAGTGGTGGTGGAACGCTGGCTTTCGCTTTTCGATCTTTTTCTGGCGGCGCAACGGAAGTTCGAGCGTGGCGGTTCGACCATGATCAGCTTCAACGATCTCGCGGCCGAGCCGGGTCTCGGTTTCTGCGGAAGCGCTCCCGGGCACATTCTTCTCCCCGATTTCGCTTTCCTGCAAACACACGGATAACAGCGATGCCCGGCGGTATTTCGCTCGTCGTCAACCAGCCTGGGCGGAGCGATCGCCCCGCGTGTTCTGGCGGGGAAGCTCGGTCGGACAAAAAGATCATCCGATCCTGGAAATGCCCCGAGCCCGCCTCTGCCTCCTCGCGCAGGAGATGGGCGCGGACTGGGGCGATATCAGCCTGGCCGCGCTCTTTCACATTTCCGAGGCGGACGCCGCTGAGCTGCGGCGCCGCCAGCTAGTGAAGGACAAAGTGCCGTGGAAAGAGCTGAGTAATTATCGCTTCCACATCGACATCGATGGACATGCCGCTTCTTTCACCGGGCTTTTTTTGAAACTTCTCTCGGGCGGGCTGGTCTTCAAGGTGCAGTCACCGGACCGCTGCGTGCAATGGTATTACGATCGGCTCGTTCCCGGGGTAAACTTCGTGCCGGTCCGGTCGGATCTGAGCGATCTGGTTGAGGTCGTCGCTTACTATCGCAAGCATGCGCGATTGGCTGAGCGCATCGCCCGCCGCGGTCGCGAGCTCACGCTTTCATTGACTTACGAGAAGGAATTTGCGTTTGCCCTCCGCGCTGTGGCCCGAGCCTTCGCGGCAGCGCAAACCTGACCAACTCTTTCCCCGCCCGAGCATTTGAGTTACATCCAGCATCGGCGCTCCGAGCGAAAGGAATGCGAGGCCTTCCGGTTGCGGAGAGCAACGAAAACTTAGCGGAGAAAAATTCATGGATAAGAAATTAGCTGGCAAAAAAGTCGCGATCCTGGTCACCGATGGTTTCGAGCAGGTCGAGATGACCAAGCCGCGTGAAGCCTTGGACGAGGCCGGCGCCGAAACCAAAATCGTCTCGATCAAGTCCGGCAAAATCCAGGGCGTTAATCACGATGAGAAAGGCGACAAGTTCGACGTCGATCTCACCCTCGGCGAAGCGCGCGCCGACGATTTCGACGCGCTCCTCATCCCCGGGGGCCTGATGAATCCCGACGCCATGCGGCAGGAAGAGAGCGCGATCGAAT
>JALYQE010000051.1 GCA_030855965.1 Verrucomicrobiota bacterium
ACCGTGATGTGGGTTTGGCAGTCGGATGGCCACAGCGTAACCGAGGGAAGTTTTGGTAATCCATCGCCGGATTTCGACAGCGGTGTGGTAGACACGCCCTTTACCTTTTCCCACACCTTTACCGCTCCGGGAACAGTGGACTACCACTGCAAACCTCATTTTTTCATGGGCATGGTGGGCACTGTAAATGTGGCCGGCGCGACGCCGACGCCGACGCCGACGCCGACACCGACCCCAACTCCGACACCAACGCCTACCCCGACGCCGTCTCCGACGCCCAGTCCATCTCCCAGTCCGTCACCAAGCGCATCCCCATCGCCCTCACCCTCACCCTCACCCTCGCCCACTCCAGCTCAGCCGCTGAACATCTCGACCCGCATGCAGGTGCTGACGGGCGACCAGGTCTTGATCGGCGGCTTTATCATTACCGGGAATGTGCCAAAACAGGTCGTCTTGCGCGGGATCGGACCTTCGCTGAACGCCCCTGACATTACGAACCCATTGCCAGATCCAGTCCTTGAACTCCGTGCCTTGGATGGCTCGCTCATCCGGAGTAACGATAACTGGAAAGACGACCAGCAGGCCGAGATCGAGGACATTGGATTCGAACCGCCGAACGATCTCGAATCAGCCATCATCGAAACCCTCGACCCCGGCGCCTATACCGCGATCGTCAGTGGTAAAAATGGGGTGACCGGCGTTGGCTTGGTCGAAGGTTATGACCTGGACGCAGCGGCTACCTCGGCGTTGGCCAACATCAGCACCCGGGGCTTCGTCGGCACTGGCCCGAATGTCCTGATCGGCGGCTTCATTCTTGGCGGGCAGGGTGACACTCTGAGTGTCTTGATTCGTGCGATCGGGCCCTCCCTGACCATCAGCGGAGTCGCTGGCGCCTTGCCCGATCCGACCTTGGATCTGCGCGACATCAACGGTGTCCTCGTCCGGAGCAACGATAACTGGATGAATGATGTCAATTCCGGCGACATCCCAGCCAATCTCGAACCAACCGACGACCTGGAATCAGCACTCGTCGTCACTCTTCAAGCCGGCGCCTACACCGCAATTGTCGCGGGCAAGGATGGTGTGACTGGAGTCGGCCTGGTCGAAGTCTACAAGCTGCAATAGGACTCGTTTATGGTGAAAGGGCGGCAGAACTTCCGATCGCAACTCTGCGCCCTTCTCCTTGGGGCGGCGCTGGGAGCCACTGCCTTCGCGCAGGCGCCCTATGGTTTGGATTCGCGAGAACCCATCGGACCTTATCTGAATAACACCATGCCTCCTTATGACGGGGCATTTCCCTTTCCGGCGGTTCTTTCTGCGACCGGGGCTTTCAGCGATGTCGCGAATGTGGTTCCGGCCCCGGGGTTAATCCCTTTCTCGGTGAACTCGCCGCTCTGGTCCGATGCCGCGCTCAAACAACGCTGGCTGGCAGTTCCCAATGACGGGCCGCCCTACGATCCAGGCGAGCAGATCGACTTCGTCGCCACCGGTGAATACACCTTTCCGAATGGGACGGTGTTTGTGAAAGAGTTTGATCTCATCGTGAACGAGCAGACGCAGGAAAAGAAGCGGTTGGAGACGCGTCTGCTGGTCCGCGATGAGAATGGCGCGGTCTATGGGGTGACTTACAAGTGGCGGGATGATAACAGCGATGCGGACCTGCTGCCCGACGGTCTCAATGAAGAAATCCCGGTAATCACTGCGACCGGAGAGACCGTGATTCATACCTGGACTTATCCGAGTCGGGCGGAGTGTCTCTTCTGTCATAATCCGCCGGCCAAGTATGTCCTGGGTCCAAAGACTCATCAGCTCAATGGAACCTTTACCTATCCTTCCACCGGCCGCACGGATAATCAGCTTCGCACCTTTAATCACCTGGGAATGCTCAACCCGAGTATCGATGAGGCGGAAATCCCAACTTTTCTCCATTCCGTCTATGTCGGTGACACGACTCAGCCGATTCAACACCGGATGCGATCCTGGATTGATTCCAACTGCTCGCAATGTCATCGCCCCGATGGCTATGGTCCGGGCTACGACGCGCGTTTTTACACGCCGCTGGCAGATCAGAACCTGATCAATAGTTACGTGCAGTTCCGCGACGTTCCGGGCTCTTTGCTCTACCAGCGCGACAACGCCCTTGATGCGACAAAGATGCCGCCCTTGGCCAAGAACCTCGTCCATGAAGAGGCCATGGCCGTCCTCCGCCAGTGGATCGCAAGTCCATTGGAAGTCTTATCGGTCAATTTCAACCAGGATAACAGTCACCTCGCAGTCCGGTTCAACAGTCACGTCAATCCCGAGACGGCCACGGTGGCGAGTAACTACACGCTCGATAACAACCAGGTGGTTACGGAAGCCGTCATGAGTTCCGAGCCGGATACGGTCATCCTTACTTGCTCGCCCCTGGCCGAAGGCTTTACCTACTCGCTTTCGACCCGGGGCATTCAGGATACGGCGCCCTCGGCCAATACCGTCTGGCTCAATCGCGCGACCACCTTCGTCGCCCAGTTCGCGCCGGCGCCGATCGCGCACTGGCTGGCAAACCTTTCCACCCGCGTCGAGATCGGCAGTGGCGATAACGCCTCCATCGCGGGCTTCATCACCCGCGGAGGTCAGACGAAGCGGATGCTGATTCGCGGGCTGGGACCTTCGCTTGTCGCCGGCGGCGTCGCGGATGCTCTGGCTGATCCGAGCCTTGAGCTCTACGACAATAATGGCGCCTTGCTCGCCATGAACGACAACTGGGCGGATAACGCCAATCAGCAGGAGATCATCGACAGTGGCCTGGCTCCGGCCTCGGAAACCGAATCGGTCATTCTGTTGCGAGTTCCTTCCGACGACGTTGGCATCCCTTACACCGCTGTCCTGCGCGGAGCGGACGGCACCGTTGGAGTTGGCCTGATCGAAGTTTATGACCTCGATTTTGGCGTCGGACCCAACATCCAAAACATTTCCACCCGCGGGCGCGTCAATACCGGCGAGGGCGTTTTGATCGGCGGCACCATCGTCCTCGGGTCGAACTCACAGGAGGTGATCGTGCGTGCGATCGGTCCCTCGCTGCCTCTCGACGACACTCTGGCCGATCCCGCGCTCGAGCTCTACGACGAGAACGGCGCACTGCTGCGGAGCAACGACAACTGGCGGAGCGATCAGGAGGCTGAGATCGAGGCGACAATGCTGCAACCCACGGTGGATTCGGAGGCGGCGATCCTTGCCACCCTCCAGCCGGCGCCTTACACCGCGGTCGTGCGCGGAGCGAATGGCACGGTCGGTCTCGCGCTGGTCGAAATTTACGGCCTGAACTGAGGCCGAGCCGCTCCGGGTTGGCCAGCCTGCATGCGCCGCTGAAAACCTCAGGCGCGCTGCCATCGAACAAGCGAGATCTTTAAACAACTCCTCCGTTGTGCGCTCGCCCGAATCCTTGATCAACTCGCGCTTAATGATGAGCACCGGGTTTAGGGCATACTCGTTGCCAAGCCGGGAAAGGGCCTGAGATCAGGTGTCACCTTTCCCGGCAATGGCAGGAGGTCTCATTCGCGGTGTCCGGCGGGCGCCGAGCTGATGCCATTCAACGCGAGCCGAGGTCGTTTTGGTTGACGACCAATCGCCTCTTCCGGGACTTGTGAATCGAGTGCAGTCACTGCCTAGTGTGCAGGGCCATGGGGCGGACACGAAACGTTGTCGATTTTCCAGATCTCCCCTGCCAGCCCAACGATATAGGCACTGTCCCTGATGAACTCAAACGAGGTGGGCAGGTTCAGGTGACGCACGACAGGGGTGAGCCTGCCATGCGCGTTGGCCGCCCGCCGCTACGCGGCTCGCGATTGCGCGCGCTTTGCTGCAAGTCGACGCAAACCTTCGCGGAACGTTGAAAGCGGCAGCCCTTTGCGCCGCGATCTACGGATGAAAGAGCGGAAAAAATCTGATCAGCCCGGCGCGCGCAAGCGCTTCCAGTTCTCCATGCGCTAAGCGGTTCCACGCCGTCTTGCTGGACTTCGGTCCGCTCCGCAAGCGGAGAGCGAGATTGACCGCTGCCTCGCACAGAATACGCTTCATGAAGGTCAAGCGCAGGCATTGCGCCGCAGGACGGCAGTGGATCAGCGATGTTAGGCCAGCAAAATACGCTTCGAGCCGCACGGATCGGCGGGCTTATTGCAAGCGCCGTCTCGATCGCGATCCCCGCGTTCGTGCTCGTCGGATGGGCCTTCGGTATCGCACCGCTGCGACGGTTCGTCACCGGATTTGTATCGATGAATCCGGTGACGGCGTGCTGTTTGATCGCTGCCGGCGTTTCGCTGTTCCTGTTACGCGATCCGGACGCGAGCAAGCAGCGCAAACGCATCGGGCAGATACTCGCCGCGGTCGTTGCGGCGGTCGGCGCGGCGAAGCTTCTCGCCATCGCATCCGGCTGGTCATTCCCGATCGATCAATGGCTCTTCGCCACGCAACTCACCGCCCCGGACGAACCGCGCAACCGCATCGCATTTCGCACGGGCATCAGCCTCGTGCTCGCGGGTTCCGCCTTGCTCTTGCTCGACGTGCGGACACGGCGCGGTCGGCGGCCGACAGAATTTCTGGCCACGATCATCGCCATCATCGCGGCGCTCGCACTGTTCGCGTACTGCTATGGGCTGTTCGTTTACTACAAGACGGACGAGTTCGTGCCGATGTCGTTGCCCGGCTCGATCGCATTTCTCGCCCTCGCGGCCGGTATACTCCTGGCGCGGCCGAACCGAGGCGCGATGGCGTTTGTTACCAGCGACACGGCGGGCGGGTTCCTCGCGCGTCTGCTCCTGCCGCTCGGCTTAATTCTCCCGATACTCCTCGGCGCAGTGCGGATCGGAGGTGAAAACGCGGGCTGGTATTCGACACGAATCGGCGTCGGCCTCTTCGCCACGGGCTTCATCGTTCTTTTCCTCGCGACGGTCTGGTGGACAGCGCGACTGCTGTTCCGATCCGACACCGAACGCAAAGAGGCAGAGGAGCACGTTCGCCAGCTCAACGCGGAACTCGAGCAGCGCGTCTCCGACCGGACGGCAGAGCTCAGCCGCGTGAACGACGAGCTGCGGCGCGCGAACGGCGCGAAGGATGACTTCCTCGCCGCCCTCTCGCACGAACTCCGCACCCCGCTCACCCCGGTGCTCATGACGGCTGCAATGATGGAAAGCGACGCGACGCTCGAACCCGAACAACGCGAGCAGCTCGCCATGATGCGGCGCAACGTGGAGCTCGAAGCGCGGCTCATCGATGACCTGCTTGATCTCACTCGCATCACGCGGGGTAAGTTGGAATTGCACTACGGTCGCGCCGATATCCACGTCCTCCTCGAGCACACCGAGGGGATCATCCGGAGCGATGCACACGGTAAGGGCGTGCGCGTGCAGCTATACCTCGAAGCACGCGATCACATCGCAAACGGCGACGCCGCCCGCCTGCAGCAGGTGTTTTGGAACATGCTCAAGAACGCGATCAAATTCACGCCGGAAGGCGGCGAAGTCGCGGTGCGTACGAGCAACTCCGAAGACAATCGCGTCTGCGTCGAAGTCTGCGATAACGGCGTCGGCATCGACCCTGAGTTTCTGCCATCGATCTTCAATCCCTTCACACAGGGGAATCGTCAGGCTGCCGGAGCTACGAGCGGGCTCGGCCTCGGGATGTCCATCTCGAAGACCATCGTCGAGCTGCACGGCGGCAGCATTCGCGCACAAAGCGACGGCCTCGGCAGAGGCGCGAAGTTCACGGTCGAACTTGCGACCGACAGCTCCGTCACGCCTCCACAGTTGACTGCGCCGAGCGAGCGCTCGAAGAAGCCCCGTTATCACCTGCTCGTTGTGGAGGACCATCAGCCGACGCTCGACGTGCTCGCGCGTCTCCTGTGTAAACAAGGCCATCAAGTCGAGACCGCGAGCAGTGTGGAAGCCGCGCTGGCGCTTGCGGCGGCCGGGACCGCTTTCGATCTTGTCATCAGCGATCTCGGATTGCCCGATGGCAACGGTATTGACCTGATGGTGCAACTCAGGCGCGACTTCGGCCTGCGCGGGATCGCGCTCAGCGGCTACGGGATGGATGAGGACCTCGCGCGCACAAAACGCGCGGGATTCCTCGCCCACCTCGTGAAGCCGATCGATTTCGAGCGGCTCAATCGCGTGATCGAGCAGGTCGGCGAAGCGGCATAGCCGCGCCGCTTTCAACGCGGACGGGTTGCGCACCTGTTGACTCGCGGTTACGGGACTGCCAACCATCAACCGAGGAGATTTACGACCATGCCAGCACGAAAAGGAACCGCAGTTTGGAACGGCACAATCAAAGAAGGCAGCGGCTCGATGAAGCTCGGGAGCGGCGCGTATGAAGGCCGTTTTCATTCAAGTCGCGCTTTGAAGAAGGCGGCGGCACGAATCCCGAGGCGTTGATTGGTGCTTCACTCGCGGCTGTTTTTCAATGGCGCTCTCTGCAAATCTCGAGAAAGATCGCCAGCCCTTTGGAAGTTCTCTCGGTGAATTTCTATCAGGATAACAGTCACCTCGCCGTGAGGTTTATCTCGATCCCGCGACCGCCACCGCGGCGAGTAATTACTCTCTCGATCAGGACCAGGTCGTGACCGAGGCGGTCATGAGCTCCGAGCCGGACACCGTCGTCCTGACTTGCTCGCCGCTCGTAGAAAACATGCCTTACGCGCTTTCGACGCGGAAAATCCAGGACACTGCGCCTTCCGCCAATACCGTCTGGCTGGATCGCGCTACGCCTTTCGTGGCGCAATTTCCCGCGCTCCCGACCGCGCACTTTCTTGCCAACCTTTCCACCGGCGTCGAAGTCGGCGCCGGCGACGATGCATTGATCGCCGGTTTCATCACCCAGGGCGGTCCGACCAAGCGCATTCTGGTGCGCGCTCTCGGCGCCTCGCTCGCTTCCAGCGGGATCGATAACGCTCTCGGTGATCCGGTGCTCGATCTCTACGACGGCACGGGCGCGTTGATCGCGACGAATGACAACTGGCAATGCCAACCAACAGGAGATCATCGACAGCGTGCTGGCTCCGGTTTTGGACAATAAGGCCGTGATCCTTTTGCAGGTGCCTTCGGATGACAGCCGCGCCTCTCGCTCCCGCCTTCGAATGACGCGGAGGCCGCAATCGTGGCCACTTTGGCGCCGGCCCTCTACACCGCGGTCGTGCGCGGTGCCGGGGAGACCGCCGGCGTCGCCCTGGTCGAGATCTACGCGCTCGATTAAGACCACCGTCAGGATCTCGTTAGGCGGTTTTCCGAAACGGGGTAAGCTGAGCGATATGACGAAACCTATCCGGCCCGTCGTCATCGGCTCCGCCAATGGCAATCGCTTCAAAAACGGCGGCGACCTGACCTGCGTAGAAAAAGCCTTCTCGGAGATGACGCGCGGCGCCGACATCCTCGACGCGCTCATCGCCGGCGTGAACATCGTCGAGCTCGACCCGGCTGAGACGAGCGTGGGATATGGAGGATTGCCGAACGCCAATGGCGTCGTGCAGCTCGACGCCTCCTGCATGCATGGCCCGACCAGGCGCGCCGGCGGCGTCGCCGGCTTGGAAGGCGTGCGCACGCCCTCGCTTGTCGCCAGGGCGGTCATGGAAGAAACCGACCACCACCTTCTCGTCGGAGCGGATGCCCAGGATTTCGCGCGCGCCCACGGCTTCGAGAGTGAAGCCGATCTCAACTCCGAGAACTCGAGAAAGCTTTGGCAGGAATGGAAAGAGCGCGTCGAGCGCGCGGGCGCAACCGACCCGCAACGACGTGCCGAGGCGAGCAATCGGGTCATGCTCGAAATGGTCGCGGAAGGCCTGGTCGATCCGGTTCATCTCTACGGCACGATCCATTGCAGCGGGCTCAATGCCCGGGGCGAGATCGCAGGCGTGACCACGACGAGCGGCCTCGCCTGGAAAATGCCGGGGCGTGTCGGCGATTCGCCCATCCTCGGCGCCGGCCTCTACGTCGATGGCGAGATCGGGGCCGCCGGCTCGACCGGTCGCGGCGAGGCCAATCTCTACAATCTTTCCGCCTTCCTCATCGTGGAAAACATGCGGCGCGGAATGCATCCGAAAGACGCCGGGCTCGAGGCCTGCCGCCGCATTCGGCATAACACCGTCGCGCCCCACCTCCTCAACCGCCGCGGGCTGCCCAACTTCAACGTCAATTTCTACGCGCTCAACGCGCGGGGCGATTATGCGGGCGTCTGCCTCTATCCGGGCGGGCGATTTGCACTTTGCACCGAGAACGGCGCCGAGACGCTCCTCTCGGAAACGCTCCTCGATGGAAAGTGGGACGACTAATGCACCCTAACGGCAAGTTCTGATACAGCCGCTCTCTTGCAACTGGACCCGCTGCGGCGGGTGCCTCCGGAGAGACGCGCTTCCGCGCTTCCAGTTTCGGCTGTTACAGTCCACTAGTTTTCCGGAAGCCCGCCTCGTTAGGCAAACCTTGCTCGCGACCACGGCCTGCCTCAGGCTGGGTTCGCCATCTCGAGCAAAACATCGGCGTGACAGGGCTGGCCGAGCGGACACCAGCAGGCGAGATTTTTCCCCCGCAGGCAGGCCCGCAGATCGCGCAGGTTAAAAGCTTCCTGCGCATACTGCCGGTAGAGCGCGATGGATTTCCCGGCGCTCAGTTTGCCGCCGCCGATCAACTCCGAGCGAACCACGAACGGATTGCCCCAGACCGTTGGCCGGCCGACGTAGACCGTCTCCGCCGGCATCTTCCAGTTCTTCGTCCGGCGCCGGACGACGCGCTGCGGCTTTTTTGCTTTCACCGCCGGAAAGCTCGCTGGCTTCCCGCGCCGCCGCAACGCCCGGGGACGCGCGTGCGGCGCGACGGTCTTAGCCGTCGGCCGGGAACTTCAGTTCCTTGCGCATCGCGTCATGCGCCTGCTGCTCGGCCGCGCTCCCGGGGGCCGGCTTCCTCCACGAACCAATGGCGCGCAATCGCGGCGCGGCCCAGTTTCGTCTCCGCCGCACGCCGCTCGATCGTTTCGTAATAGCGGTCGCCGAGTTTCTCATCCGCCTCTTTCACCCAGAGCCCGGCCCGGTTGACCACATCGGCCAGTTCTTCACTGTCGTTAGGCAAAAGCGCCGCCGTCCGGAACGCGACCGCGGCCGCCACCAGGCGATGGTGATATCGAATGTTGGGCTGCACCTTCGTCTTCGCCAGGCGACGGCGTTCCGGCGCCTTGACCCGCAGGAGGTCATCGTTCGCGCGATCGGTCCTTCCCTCCCTGTGACCGGACCGTTGGCCGATCCCGTCCTCGAGTTATACGACGAGAACGGTGCCCTCATCCGCAGCAACGACAACTGGCGCAGCGATCAATCCGAAGAGATCATCGCCACCTCGCTTGCGCCGACTGACGACTCCGAGGCGGCGATTATTGCCACTCTCTCCCCGGCTCTCTACACCGCCATCGTCCGGGGCGTGGCCGAGACCACCGGCGTGGCGTTGGTGGAAGTCTACTCTCTTAACTGAAGAGACCTTCTGTTTCACCAAACGCCTGCCGAGGTCACTCCGGTGGCCGTGGCTGATCCAGCCGGAGTGCGCTCGGTGGCCTTTTCGATTCACTCAGTGTGCCGGGCCATTGGTTGGGCACGAGACGTTGTCGATTTTCCAGATGTCCCCGGCCAGCCCAACGACATAGGCACTGTCGCCGATGAACAGAAAGGAGGTGGGCTGGTCCAAATAACGCACCAGGGCAGTCGGCCTGCCATTCGCGTTTGCCACCATCAGCGCACCGGTGTTGGGCAAGGCCGGATCACCCTCTGCGCCGCCCTCGGGGAATTTGCCCTGAGCAAGGCCGTAGAGCCGGTTCCGAGGGTCCAATTCCACGCCCACCAGCAGTGGTCCGCCGGACGCAATCGTTGTGGCCTCGGACGAGTTCGGTCGGAAGACGACAATTTTCCCGTCCTTCGGCAGATGGGGGACAGGACCGGCTTCGGCCATGTAGATCTTGTTTTGCGAAACAACCAAACCGGTCGGGACGATATTATTGAAGGCGATGACCTCGCTCACTTCACCATCGAGGGTTACAAAGTAAACGCGGTTATGGTGTCCATCGGTGACCAGAAAATCCGCCGGGCACGACTTGCATCGCGAACTGCACTCCCTCCGGGACGAAGAATGGAGGAATCGGCGGATTCTCAAACGCGAACTGGCCGAAAAAAGGTAAAAGGGGTCGGTCCTAGGGTCGGCCCTTTTTTCTTGCATTTCTTCCCTCCGTCTTGCGAAAAACCGCGCGGAGAATCACTCCCCCGCGCGGTCGTAATTTGCCTCGATTCTCTCCGCTTAATTCAGGCCAAGCGCGGCCACTTTTACAGAGGCGTGTTTACTGAAAGGCGTGTCGCATGCACTGTGCCCGTTTGCTGATCGAGTTGATTTCCATTCACGTCATAGTTCTGTAAGACCCATGTCCCGTCGTAGTTCTGGCCGTTGGTGCTTACCGTTAGTCTTTGGTTTTGGTTGAAATAACCAATCAACGCCCCGTTTGCATCGAAATTCCAGCCTGTATGGAAGAGCTTCACGGTTCCGTCTGCCCTTTGTTTGAAGACGCCCTGGCAACTGACGCCCAAGATGTTGGAGACTTCGATCTCGAGGCCGTCACTGTGGAATTGATCGAAG
>JALYQE010000053.1 GCA_030855965.1 Verrucomicrobiota bacterium
GTTTGTCTTCGTCCAAAATTGCTGATTCGACATCCTGAAAATTATACGCAATCTGCGCGCCGTGTCAGCCTTTAAGGTTCATTGAAAACGCTGATTTTGTGCGCTCGATTCAGCCGATCTACTTCATTCGGTCGAACGTCTTCTGCAGGAGCGCGAGATCGGTCGGCTGGCCGAGTTTTTCGCGCGTGCTGTCGATCCACTTTTGCTCGAGCGCGTTTTTGGTCGGGCGATCATTTTGATAGAAGACGCCGAAGACGCCGGGAAATGGGATCTGCGCCAGCTTGTAGGCGGCGAGCTCGTCGGTGACGTCGTGCCGGAGTTCGTCCTCCGGCGTGTTGTCGTATTTTTTCTCCTCGATGAGCGAGAAGGCGCCGCCTTTGCGCGGGTTCGCCGAGTCGAAGGCGCCGGGGAAAAATTCGACGCACTCGCTCAGGCACTCGATGACGCTGAAGCCCGGATGATCCATCGCGCGCTCGATCATCTGGATCATGTGATTGACCTGCGAGGCATGGGTGCGCGCGACGAAGGTGGCGCCGCTGGCGACGAGTTTCTTCATCGCGTTGACCGGCTGATCGATCGAGCCCTGCGGATCGGTCTTCGATTTGAATCCGATCGGCGAGGTGGGCGAAGTCTGCTTCTTGGTCAGGCCATAGACGAAATTGTCCATGATGACGTAGGTCATGTTGATGTTCTTGCGCGCGCCGTGGTCGAGGTGGTTACCGCCGATGGAGAACCCATCGCCGTCGCCGCCGAACAAAAAGACGTGCAGATCGGGCCGGGCCAGGCTGATGCCGCTGGCGAGCGGCACAGCGCGGCCGTGGATGAAGTGGGCGCCGTGGCCGTTGACGAAATAGGGAAAGCGCGAGGAGCAGCCGATGCCGGCGAGGGTGACGATCTTCTCGTGCTCGAGCTGGCGTTTCTCGATCACTTTGTAATAGCAGGCGAGGACAGCAAAGTCGCCGCAACCGGGACACCACGTCGGATGATCGGCGGTGATGGCTTTCTTGGTGAGTTTCTCGCGTGGCTCTTCGACGGTGGCGGTAAGTGTGTCGTTCATGTTTTTGGTTCCTTGGAAATTCGTTAGGCGGTGGAATCCTTCGACTTGCTCGGCATCGTGGCCTCGTAAGTCTCGGGTCGAGTCGGGGTGCTGTCGCCGGCGTGATCGCGGGCGGGTGAAACCTGCGCTTCCGCGCGCGCGGTGGCGGTCGCGGTGCTTGGGACGTCGGTTGTTTTATCCGCGGCGCCGTTGCCGGATTGGCCGTTGCGGTTGAAAGCGCGGTTGAAGACGCTCTCCAGAATTTCGCGCACGCGATAGGTGAGGCCGTCGGTCTTGGTCACGCTCTGGATTTTCGGTTCGCAGTAGCGGGCGCGCAGAATCGTGGCGAGCTGCCCGAAGCCGTAAACACCCTGGTCGTTCATCTCGACGACGACGACGCGCTTGAAGTTGGCGAAGATTTTTTCGAGTCCGTTAGGCAGGGGATTGAGATGGCGAAGATGGATCGCGGCGATCGTTTCGCCATGGTCGCGCGCGCGTTTCACCGCGTCATGGATCGGGCCGTAAGTGGACCCCCAGCCGACGAGCAAGGTGTCGCCTTCGGCGTCGCCATACACTTCCGGCACCGGGAGTTCCTCGGCCAGCTGGCGCAACTTGTTGCGGCGCTTGGCGGTCATGGCCATGTGCAATTTCGGGCTGCCGGTGGGATGGCCCAGCTCGTCGTGTTCGAGCCCGCTGATGAGCGGGTATTTGCCGTCGCGAATCCGCGTCCCGGGCGGAGCGTGCTTCGTGATCTTGTCGAGCGCGTAGGGCTTGTGCGTGTCGAGCGTGGTCAGGTCCGGCTTCGGATCCTCCATGATCTCGCCGAGTTTCGGCTCGTCGAAGGCCTCGATCCGCGTCGCGAGCGAGGTGTCGCTGAGGATGAACACCGGCGTGCTGTATTTGCGCGCGATCCGCGCCGCTTCGATCGCGATGTAGAAACAATCTTCCACTGTCTGCGCCGCGAGCACGACGCGCGGGCTGTCGCCGTGGCCACCGTAGATCGCCTGGAACAAATCGCTCTGCTCCACGTTCGTCGGGAGCCCGGTGCTCGGGCCGCCGCGTTGCACGTTAATAATCAGCAGCGGAATTTCCGCCATTGATGCCCAACCGATTGCCTCGGTCTTGAGCGAAATGCCGGGGCCAGCGCTGCCGGTGATGGCGAGATTTCCGGAATAAGAAAAACCGAGTGCGATCGAGACCGCGCCGAGTTCGTCCTCCGCCTGGACGAAGAGACCGCCGTATTTCGGCAGCTCGCGCCGGAGCGTTTCCATGACCGACGACCAGGGCGTGATCGGATAACCGGCGCCGTAACGCACCCCGCCCGCGATGAGGCCGTAGGCCAGCGCCTGGTTGCCGTCCATCGTGATCTGGTCGCGCGCGCCCGGCAGTTTCTCGATGTGCTCAAACTTATATTGCTTCGAGAGCACGTTGCCGACGGGGTAGCCGTAGCCGGCCTGGAACGCCATCAGCGCGGTATTGACGATGCTCTCGTCTTTGCCGGCGAATTTTTCGGTGATCAGCTTTTGCAGCTTCTCGGTGTCGAGATGGAAAATTTTCGAGATCAGGCCGAGGACGAAAATATTTTTGCCCTTGTCCTTGGCCGTTCCGCCCAGCGCTTCCACCGTCAGGCCGGTGATGGGCACGCCGACATAGACGAAGCGTTTGTCGTCAAGGTCAGGCTCGACGTTATCGGAGTCGTAAAGGAGGACGCCGCCTTCTTTGAGGAAGTCGATGTGATCCTGGTAGCTGTGTTGATAAAAGGCGACGAGGAAATCGGCTTCGTCCCCGGCGGAGAGCACTTCACCGGTGCCCATCCGAACCTGGAAAATCGACGGCCCGCCGGAGATGGTGGCGGGAATCGTCATATAAGTCATGACATCGTGATCGGTGCGGCCGGCGAGCCGGGCGAGAAACGCGCCCGCGCTCTGGATGCCATCCTGCGAATTGCCGGCGAGGCGAATGACGGCGTCGTTGATGCTCTCCGGGCGGAGATCAGCGCGCTCGGAAGCGGCAGGCGGAGTTTGGGTATCGGGCGAGCTAGGAGTTGGATTCACGCGGCAGCAAGGGTGGTCGTTAAAATGACAAAAGCAGTCAATGACTTTCGGGCAAGGTGGCCCGGATTACCAGCGTAAAACGGCCGGGGCCTGACTTCCGCTTGCCCCCGGCGGCGCGTTACCCGTCAGTGTGAACCGATGGGCGGACTTGTCGTTAAACCTCGCGCGCGGATTTTCCACGGCCACGACTGGGTCTTCAGCGGCGAAGTCCTGAAAGCTTTTGGCTCGCCGGAAGACGGCGACGTCATCTCGCTGAAGGACGGGCGGGACCGGCTCATCGGGAGCGCGATTTATAACAGCAAATCGCAAATCGTGGCGCGCCGATTCTCCCGCCGAAAACAGGATCTCGATCTCGATTTCTTTCAGCGCCGCATCGCCCAGGCGATCGAGTATCGGACGCGGCGCGGGATCGATCCGCGGCTCTGCCGGCTCGTCTGGAGCGAGAGCGATGGGCTCCCGGGTGTGGTCGTCGATCGCTACGGCGACCACCTCGTCCTGCAGACGCTGACCCTGGCGATGGATCAACGAAAAGATTTGATCGTTAGGGCGCTGCACGATTCGCTGGGACCGCTTCCGATCGTGGAACGCAACGACGCCCCGGTGCGCCGGGCAGAAGGGATGGAACTGCGCAGCGGGATGCTGAGCGGCGAAGCGCCGGGCGCGGTCGAGATCGAAGCCGCCGGCCTGAAGTTGCAGGTCGACCTGCTGCATTCGCAAAAGACCGGCTTCTATCTCGATCAATTGCCGAACTACGCCCTCGTCGCGCAACTCGCGGCGGGGCGGCGGGTGCTCGATTGCTTCACCAGCCAGGGCGGCTTCGCGCTCGCCTGCGCCCGGGCCGGGGCGAGCGAAGTGGTCGGGGTCGAAGTGGGCGCGGAAAGCATCCGCGCCGCGGAACAAAACGCCGCGCGCAATCAACTGACCGTGCGCTGGGTCGAGCAGGACGTTTTCCAATTCCTCCGCGGGGCCGAGA
>JALYQE010000055.1 GCA_030855965.1 Verrucomicrobiota bacterium
AAGTGTTCGCGAGCAGAATCTGGGTGCCCGCTTCCTCGAGCGTGCGCGGGAGCTGCGCCTTCACCGTCGCCTTGGTCCCGACCGGCATGAAGAGCGGCGTGAGCACTTCGTTATGCGGGGTGCGGAAAGTCGCGGCCCGGGCGCGCGATCCGTCGGCCTCGGCTTCGAGACGGAAATTCAAACGCGAGGCCGTCATCTAGCGAAAGCGCTGCGCCGACCTTTGGCTACGACTTCTCATCCGAGAGAGTCCGGCGGATTTTTTCCAACTCCTTGCGCTGCGCCAGATCGGGTTGCGGATAGGACATTTTCAGTTCCTTAAGCGCATCGACGATGGCGTCGGCAATGATCAGGCGCGCGTTCTTTTTGTCATCCGCCGGGACCGCAAACCAGGGCGCTTCCCTCGTACTGGTGGCGCGGAGGCAGGCTTCGTAGGCGGCCATGTAGTCGTCCCAGAAGTCGCGCTCGGCCAGGTCCGCGACGCTGAATTTCCAATTCTTCTCCGGCTCCTCCAACCGGTCGAGGAAGCGCTGGCGCTGTTCCTCCTTTGAGACGTGGAGGAAAAATTTCAGGATGCGCGTGCCGCTGCGGGCGAGATGACTCTCGAGGTCGTTGATCGAACAATAGCGATCGGTCCAGATCGTTTTTTCATCGGCCGCTCCGTCGGGCAGCGATTGCGCGCGCAAAATCTCGGGATGCACGCGCACGATCAGCACCTCTTCGTAATAGGAGCGGTTGAAAATTCCGATCCGGCCACGTTGCGGGAGGCAACGCGTTGTCCGCCAAAGGAAGTCGTGATCGAGTTCTTCCGCGCTCGGTTGCTTGAAGCTGTAAACCTCGCAGCCCTGCGGGTTAACCCCCGACATGACGTGCTTGATCGCACTGTCTTTGCCGGCGGCGTCCATCGCCTGGAAAATGAGGAGGAGAGCGTAGCGATTGTTAGCGTAGAGCATGCTCTGGAGCTCGCTTAATTCCTCGATCTGGCGAGCGAGGAGCTTGCGGTAATGCGCCTTCGATTTGTAGAGGGGCTCGATCGCGGTCGGCGCCTGCTGCAAGCGCCAGGTGCGGCCCGGTTTCACGCGGAATTTTGAGGCGTTCACTTTCACGAAGGGCAAACTACCCCGAAAGCGCGGCCTGGCACATCCTCTCCCGGCGAAAGCGGCGGCGTGAAAGTTCCGCCGGCGGCACTTGAGGTGCTCCGATAGTTCGCGATGCCGTCTATTTTTAGCCCCGGCCTGACCGGCCGCCCGACCGAAAGGGGAGCCGTCTCGAAATGAGCGACGACTTTTCCACCAGGGCGCAGGCGAAACAGGCCGCCGACCTGCTCCCGGCGGCCGCGAGCGAAATGAATAATCTGCTCCAAATCATCGCCGGCACGGTCACGCTCCTCGAAAAAATCTGGGACGGCGATCCGCGGGCGGGAAAGTATTTTGAAATGCTCCACCTCAGCACCGACCGGGCGACCGAAGTGATGAGCCGGCTGGTCAAAGAAGCCGGCGGCAGCGAGCGCAAGATTTTGCTCCATCCCGCGCTCGCAAACCCGCCGCGCCCGCAGGCGGCGTTCCAGAGCGGAAAGTCGCGCTGCATCATGGTGGTGGACGACGAACCGATGGCGCTGGTCCTTTCCAAGAAGATGTTGATGCAGGCGGGGTTTGAGGTCGTGACCGCCCAGTCGGGGCTCGAATGTCTCGAACTTTACCAGGTCCGACCCGGACGCTTCGATCTCGTCCTGCTCGACCTGACCATGCCGCTGATGGATGGAGAAGAGACCTTCCGCCGCCTGCGCGAGATCGAGTCCAAAGCAGTCGTTGTCCTTAACACCGGCTTCATCGAGGAAGAGCGGCTGGCGACGATGATGGATGCGGGTCTGGCCGGATTTGTCCGCCGGCCATACCATCCGGTGGAATTGATCGCGCAGATTCGGTCGATCCTCGCGACCGTCGCGAGGACGGTCAGGGTGGCCCGGGAATCTCGCCCCTCATTCCCTTCTAGCACCGAGCCGCCGAATCGGGGACCGGTAAGCGGGCGCGGAGTTGGATTTGCGCATTGCCGTTTGCGCTCTAAAGATTCGTAGCGCGGCCATGGCGGAAACGCCGGGCGCGGCGCGAGCGTCGATACCCCGTGGTGTAACGGTAACACAGCGCCCTTTGGAGGCGTTATTCATGGTTCGAATCCATGCGGGGTAGCCACCCTCTTAAAGGATGGTGGCCTGGGATGAAATCACAATCTGGGTCACAATAAAGCGCTGAACTACACAGATTTTGGCGGATGTCGCAGAGGACAAAATTCGGTGCGATGCCAGGATCGAAGTGCCGCCGGGGCGACATCGAGATTTTTTCCGTCAAGGCTTTGGGGAATTTGCTCGCAGCGGCGGATGATTCGCTGATTCCCAATTTGGCCATCCGCGCTTTCGCCGGTATCCGCGACTCCGAAATCAATCGAAAGGAGTGGCGACACATCAAATTCACGGATCGACAAATTGAGGTTTCTGCATCGGCTGCGAAAAAAACGCGCAGCCGGAAAAATTTGCGTCGGTTGGTGCCACTCTTGCCAAACTTGGAAAAGTGGCTGGCACCTTTCGCCCAATCAGAGGGGAAGATTTGCGTCTATTTCAACTCTGAACGTGCGGCAACGTAAACTGGCAGGCCAGATCAAAGCGAAGTGGGTCCACAACGGTCTGCGCCATGGTATGGAACCTGCCGGGTTGCGTTGACAAAAAATTACCCCCAGGTCGCCTACGAGATGGGGAACTCGGTGGAGGTGATCAAGTCCTGCTACGATCAGGTCGTGAGCGAAAAAGAAGCCAATGCCTGGTTCTCCATCTGTCCGAAGATGCCGGGCAACGTGATCCGTCTGGCGACGGCGGATTGATCCCTGCAGGGGAAATTCCACCGGCAACAGCAAACCTTTGCTTCACGCATTGCGCGCGCGTAGCGGACTGAAAGAACTGAAAGCTACGCCACCGCGAATCCGGCAGAGAAAACCGAGAAGGCAAAGGAACGGCACGACCGCCCCGGCATCCTGAAAATCACAGAAGCGGCGCGGTTGCTGGAAGGCGCGACGCCTGCCGCGAGCCATAGCGAGCAAGCAGGCGGCGTGACACGCCGGAGCGATTAGCTGCATCCGCTTGTTTTAGGCGACATGGCGGTCGAGTATTTGTTGTAGTTCTGGTGAGATCGTAAATTCGGCTTCGGGCATCAGAAAGAGCTCGTTCACTGGCTGGCCGATAATGTCGAAGCGCTTGTCCGTCTCCGTGCCGAGGAACCCACAAGCAACCTTGCCGACGTGAAGCCGAACGCTGATACGGCAGTCGGGGCCAAAGCGTGCCAACAAACCGCCTGCTCGCGCTTGGAGCGTGCGCAGAGCGGAAACCGCTTGCTGCGGAATATCGCTGGGAAAAGCAATCAGCGAGGCGTCGCCGATGAACTTGATGACACGGCCACCTGCCGCCTCAATGATGGTGCCGACCAGATCATAAAACTCAGCCAACAACTCAAAGGTCTGTAGGCTAGGCTTCGGCTTAGCAGCACGGGCAAAGCCTGTGATGTCCGTAACGGCAAGGATCACGTCAGATTCTTTGGGCTGCTCGGGAAAAGTCATGTTGGTAGCTTTGGAAGGAAAGTGGAATGTCGCCTAACGAGAACAAAATGAGCTGCCGCGAGCGATGACGCGCGTGGCAGCGGATTGAGCGATTGAAGTCATGTGAAGCTCGGTAGTACGGCGGTCGCGGTCGGCTCTCCATCGCATGGTTTAGCCTCTGTTTCTGTCTTCATTCACGCTTAGTCTCTACTGAACTAGCGATTGATGGCAAAGAGTCGTGCGACATCGCCTCCCACAAACAAAGCACGCCAACAGGCAAAAGGAGTATCCATTGCGGGAGCCGAAGTAGCATACCCGGATAAATAAGACCGAATGCCACAAACACCAAACCAAACGCCACCCAGCTTAAGCCCAGCATTATCACCAATTCCCGCGCGTGATACTTCCGAGGTGCAGCGCAAGCACGGAGCAAGAACACACCCGATACCGCGAGGATGACAGAGACAAGATGCCAACACGCATACAGCATGAGCTTCAAGTCAGGTGATAAATGCGACTCCAATAGCGGCCGATGCACCTCGGGCGTTCCGATGAATATATGGACGGCTGCGGTAAACAGCGCAAGCAGTCCTGCGATTAAGAGCCGTCGATTCATTCTTTGCCTAACGATAACAAGAGGAGCCGCCGCGAGCGAGGGCGCGTGCGGCTGCGGATGGACGGGTTGAACTCATGAGAAGCTGGATAGTAAGGCGGCTCGCGGTCGGCTCCATCGTCGATTGGTTAGACCTCATTTGGCAACATCAAACGTCTTTTTCAAGGTGAGATCGACCTTCTTGATTTTGTCGTGCACGGTGGCTTCGACGGAGTATTCACCGGCAGGGTCTTGTGGTTCGATGCGCAACTTCACCTTTGCGTCTCCGACCTGCGTGCTGTCGGCAGAATAAGGGTACTTGCCGGTCCAGCATGGCGCGTCCTTGCCTTCGAAGTAGACTGTGCCATCTGGTTTGCGAACGATGATGTCAGCCGTGACCTCGGCAGCCCCAGAGGCATCGAGGCCGGGACCTGTGATAAAAAAGGTGAGGAAGACTGGAACGTCGCGACGGACGTGTGTCGTGCCGTCAAATCTCACATTTCCGCCTTGCGCGAATTGGTGAAAAAACTTCTCGTGCTCAGTCACCCAAAGCTGGGCGGTAAAGCCTTGTGCTGAACCAATGTTCGGTCCGGTGACGGGCTTGCCGTCCTTAACCGGCTGGGAACGGACGTTTTGTGTTCCCGATGAGACTAAGAGGACAATCGCGAGAAGTGAAACGTGAAGGGATCGCATAGGTCTAACGAAAACAAGATGAGCTACCGCTACCGAGAGCGCGCGTCGTCCGCAGCGAAAGTGAGTTAGTCATGTGAAGGGTGAACGCGCAGCGAGTAGCGGTTAGCTCCATCGTCGCCTAGTTAGGCCTTTTTGTCCATCTCGTGCGCTCGGTAAACGCCCCAAGAAAGACCGCCAATCCGAAGTAAGTGAGTCAACCCTCGCTGGAACCAGCCACCTGCAAGTGTGAGATTCGCCAAGGCCACGTAGGTATGCAATACAACCAAGAGCGCCACGAGAGTGACAGCCAGTATGATGCCCGTGCGAAAACGCTGACTTGGGGCGATCCACGCCCCTCCGCACACGAAAGCGAACGGTGCGAAAAGCGCTTGGCCAAATCTCTCAAGGTGTTCGGGTGGAATCGCCGCCAACAGATTCTTTCCGTCGACGGTGATGAAGGAGTCGTCTGATCGGCCAAACATCTGGACGAGCTGGACGACCCAATGGACCGGGAATGCCACCAGAACCACACATAACAGTGCGCCGGGAAGAACACATATCCACCGAACTGCAGAATTCGGTTGGACCTGTGGCGAATCCGTGAATTCGATACCAATGCGGTCGTAAATACGTTGCCAGTAGTTGGCGGCAGTGGGATCCATGCTCTTGCAGAACTCTCCGAATGAAGAACCGGTCTCGACGGATGCAAAATGCTTATCGAGTTGCATCGTGGCGGGGTCGACGGCGCTCATGACGAGCGGCGCTCCGATCTGGCCCACCTGATCGTCCGCAACGAAAGACTGCATGATTTGCCACGGAATGCTGTCGTAAAGCTTCAGTCCATCCGCAAACTGCTGCTCGAAGTCAGGACGGCCCGAAAGCTGTAAGAATTCATTCGCAATGCGCAGCTTGAGCGCGGTCATGATCTCGAAGATGTCGTCCCTGCAGTGCAGACACGGGATGCCGGCCTGGGTGTGTCTCATCTTGAAGAGCGGCACTCACAAGATCGAGTATGCGTTCCGCTTCTGCGATGGTCATAATGCTGCGCGTAAGGCCTAACTAGAAGTAGACGAAAGCGCGCGCACAGGCACGTATCTTTTGTCGTAAACGGTCGGTATTGGTTTTTCGCTGGTGCCGAATCACTTGGGAAGATAAAAGGGAGCAGGCCGCGCCCCAAACCGCATGATCGCGTGACCGTTAGCAATCTCGAGACTCGCGAGCAGTTGGAGATCGAATTGGTCTATCTCCCGTTTGTCAGCGGCCGGACTTTTCGCCTGCGGGTGGACGGGCAGTGGGCTCGGAAGGTGCCGGTGGGCAGCAAGACGACCGTGTTGCGGCAGTTGCGCAGTTGCGCAGTTGGTGTGTCGCATTAGGCGGAGCATGGGAGCGGTGGAGCGGGGCAGTCTGCGGTTCCAGTCGCAGGGGGGTCAATTTCTTTATTTCCAGAAGGCAGACGCAGGTTCAGCTCAGCGTCTCGCTGTTTTTGACGTCGTGCGATGAGGGCGCTCCGCCACGCATTGCGGCCACGGCGTCCGCTGATGCGCCCCCGGCCAGAAGAGCGCCGCAAGATCGAACGTTGCGCATCGGGGGGACAGCAGGTTTGGTAGCCATTGGGGGTCGGAGATCACGACGCCGACCTAAACCAAGAAATCCGCCCAAATTGGCAGGTGATCGCTGAGGTTCGTCTCGAAGATGTCCTCGTGGCGGCCTGCGTCGCAGGCGGTTCGCTTTCCTGCCAGGACCGCAGTTGTGAAAAGGTGATCGATTTGATCTTTGACTGCGCCTCGCGAATGGCGAAAGGTCGGTGTGAGCGCTCCCTTGGCAGCGCGTAAACACTCGACCAGTCCGAGTTCTTCCAGTGAATCCAAATAAACACGGTTACCGCCTAGCCCGGCACTCCAAGCGTCAAAAGTCTCCGACAGGTTGAAATCGCCTCCCACAATCCAAGCTTCGTCGCGGCCTGGCTGTATATGATTCAGGCTCTCCCAGAGAAGATCGCTTACCCAGACCTTGCCGTTCTGGCCGACCTCCGAAACGTCAACACCCTTGAGCCTGCTACGATCAACTGGCCACGCCGGGCTATACACCGACACAGCCCTTATCGGAGGGCCGTTGTCCGGTAGTATGTGTCGCGCCAGAAGATGCCCGAAAACTGTCTCATTAGCTCGGGCGGCACTCGACCGGTCGGCGCGGTCAGGGTCACGGCTTTTCCAATATAGCCTTTGACCAACAAGCCCGTGCGAACCCGGCTGGGCGAGCCGCTCTTGCCCATTGCGTAGTCCGAATCACAGGCAAACCGAGAGCGGATAGAATCCGGAAAACCGCCGACTTCTTGAAGCAAGGCGATATCCGGGTCGAGTTTTAGAAGATAATCCCAAAGGCGACGATTCTCAGCGGTCGCACATCGACAGTTCCAAGTCACAACTCGGAAGGTTTTCTTCATTGTGACGCGGCTACCCATGATTGTGCTGCGCGCATGGTATAATTTGATTGACCCACGAAAAACGCATGCTGTGACGAGGCTTCTTGGCCTACGGTCCCGTAGCGTTTATTAAAGAATGCGAGGATGCGAGCCGAAAATTGCCCATTTTGCAACCCTAGTGAAGACCGGATCATCGCAGCGGATTGCGATGTGGTCGCGATTGGTGACGAATTTCCAATCGCGGAGGGCCACACCCTGGTGATTCCAAAGAAGCATTCGCGCTTACCGTTGCCGCCGCCGTCGCCGCCGGACTATAGCCGTTGCATTGAAGGCATGTCGACCATATCACTCCATGTTGTGCCTTCGACTTCTACCGCGTAGACGAGCAGCGCAGATGTTTCCGGTTTCCATTTCAGCAACCTTCAGCCGCTATGGGCTGCTGACAATTTCAAGAAAAGTGGCAAACACCGGAAGCTTTCCTAAATCACAAAGGCCGATTCAACCTATCGCCAGTCCCGCGACAGCAATGCCGCTCACTCGACAAAGGGATTGAGTCCCAACCGTTATGAATATCTGTGAGATCGACTGGCGCATTGAACCGCTGCACAACATCGTCCTCGCCATAGATGCTGGCTTGGCAGAAATTCTCGCCCAACTTGAATCGAGTGAATTGGACGGCCTCACGGCACTTGAGCATGCCGAACCCTTACTCGGACTTGGTTTTGTTGCCGCTCAGAACTACGCTCTCGGTGCTTGGACAGACTTGAACCACGTCCGACGCGAATCCGGCAAGGCACCCGTGAACAAATTGGTGTGCTATAAATCCGATTCGATTGCCGCCGTCCCAGGCACAACACGCATGGAAGCAATCAACGCTACAGCGAACTACTTCAAACATAAGGACGAATGGTCTCACTGGCCCATAGGCGAGACAACGCGAACGTTGGCTCGCATTGGTATCAACGCTTCCACCGAATTCCCATGCAGTGAGGCGGCGCGTTTCTTCTGCGGCGACGGCTGGAAACTCATCATTCTGCACCAGATAGTCAAAGAGTGGCGTGAGCACATCTTCCGCACTTTTCGATGAGAGATGATCTTATACCAGACGATTTCAGCGTTTCCCTATTGGCGTTTCGGCGAGGAATCAAGTGGGCAATATCGCGGATGCAAAAGAAGAACGTAGATTACGTCTTTCACGAGGGCGCGTCGGGCTCTGCCAAAGCCTTGGCGTTATTCATGGTTCGAATCCATGCGGGGTAGCGCGCCTGTCGCGATCCAAAAGCAGCTGCGAATGATTATCGCCTGAAAAAAGAGGAACCGCTCGCGGCCGGCATTCGGCGGCTTTGCGCGCGAGCAACTGGAACAGGCCCTGGGCAAAATCAAGGCCGTGTCGCACGAGGACGGTTTTCGCCACGCGCAAACACATCAAGCGAACCCGCGCTCTTCTGCGGCTCGCGGCCGCGAACGGCACGCCCAAAAGCAAGCTTGACGTTTTTTTTCAACCGCTAAAAGCGCTGCATGTTGAAATCAGTTCTTGGTTTAGCTTTATGCCTCTGCTTGGTAGTGGGCTGCGCCGCGCCTCAGCCAGTAGCAAACTCTCAATCCGCGGCGGGTCAGTCCACCGCTGTGGCCTCAGTCGACTCCGCTCCGGCGGCTAACGCACAGGAATACGATACCGTTTATGTGCCACCCCCCGTGGGCAGCCTGCTCGGGGGCGGCTCCGTCCGCGTTCCGAAAAAATATGCCGGCACGGATGAAAAAGCGCTCAACGGCAACATCCGCAGCCTCAATGCGGCCGCCGGCTCGACCGAGGAGCGTCCGTTTGTCGTGAGTGCAGTCGCCCGCGCCACCGGGGTGAGCGAACAGGCTTTGCAGGCCCAACAGGATAGTTTGCGTCTGCGTTTCGGCGAGCTCTGCGCGATCAATGCCATCGCTCGCGGCAATACCACCAAAGTGAAGGAGATCGCGAGCCTCCGGTCGCAAGGCCGGAGCTGGACGGATTTAGCCAAAGCCAACGGCTTGAGCGTCGCCACCGTAGCCCAGGTGACTCGCAATGCTTCCGAGCTGACCGCCACCACCTTCTCCAACAACGCGGAACGGAGAAAAGGCGGGAAACGCAAATTGCACGAAATCGGGATACGCGACAAGGTCCGTCCCGGGACTTAATTTCACGCATCGGGGGCCGACGCTGGGTCGGCCTCCCTCCCTCTCCGCAGCAGTCCGCCAGTACTCAACCCGTCGCTGGTCAGTCGGCTGCCGTCGGGCCGATCGACTCCGCCGCCTCCGAAGCTGAGAGCGAGTACGAAACCGTTATTGTCCCGCCCCGGTCGGCAGCGAATTGACCATCGCCTCCTATACCAACTCGGCGGAACGAAAAAAAGGCGGCCAGCAGAAGCTGAAGCAGTTGGGAATTCGCCCTCAGCCGAACGTCAAACCGAACGGCTAATCCCAGGAGGATCCCGAAATCCTCGCAAACCGCCGCGCCCTACGGACTCGGCGTGGGGGTGACCAGCGGCGACGTCGTAGGAATCAATGACGGCGAAGGAGTGGCCTGCGGAGAGGGTGATGCAGTCTCCCCCGGCGTCGGGAAGGCAAAAGTCGGCGCCACCAGCGGCGTCGGGGTCGGCGTCGCGCTTTCGTTAGGCGAGGGGCTGACGCTCGGCGAGGCGGACGGCGTCGGAGAAAGGGATGGTGTCGGGGTCGGCGAGGGAGTCGGCGTTGGAGTCGGGATCAGGTTTTCCCAGCGATGCAGCGGCACGGTCGCGCCGCCCATTTCCTCGATCAATTTCTCGCAGCGCGCCTGGATCTTTTCCAAGTCGGGCGGGCCAAAGGGCCTCTCCGCGGTGTCGGGAAAAATCAGGTAGGTGACCTTGAGGTCGCTCACCGGCCGGCTGTAGGGAGTTGAGATCGGGTTGATCTGTTTCGCGATCCGGAGCGCAGCTTCGCCCACCTTGTCCTGTGGGCCGACGTCGCCCACGATCGCCGGGTAAATGGCGTTCCCATAAATCACAACCGCATAATCGCCCACCCGCCCGGCATCCCCGGCGCGGTTAAAAATTCCCGGGAGCACGATATAGGGATCGGTCGAGGCGATGAGGAAACTAAAGCGCTTGAGCGAGTCGACTTCGGCCTTCATCCGCTGGATGCCGATTCGCAGATCGCGGTTTCGCTCCATTGTCAGGCCCTTCTGCGCGAATTCCGTCTCGTAGCGGAGCAGCTTCGCCTCCGCCGCGGGCAAAAACGGGCTGGGCCGGGCCGTCTTTTTGTTCCAGCGATAACTGGTGAAGGGCTGGAAGTTCGCCGAACTCCCGTCGATCCCCGGCAAACGGTCCGCGTCGGAACCGTCGGCGTCGACGTCCATCTCGGACTGGAGGAGGATGGCGCGCCGCTTCGTCTCCGGATGCTGCAGCCGCAGGACGGTCTGGCAATCGTAGAAATTGTGCCGGGAAAGAAGTTGATCCAGCCTAACGAGATCGTCCTGCAGGCTCTGGAGCTTGAGATCGTAAAGCTGCTG
>JALYQE010000135.1 GCA_030855965.1 Verrucomicrobiota bacterium
TCCGTTTCATCAAGGCCAAGCCCGTGGTCGTGATCAAGAATACGATCGTGACCCCGCCGGAGGTTGATTCCGACGGGAAACTCTACGTCATCACCCTGCCCGACGTGGCTAACCCGACCGCGGAGCAACGCCAGGTGCCGATCCAGGTCGCGACCGACATCGATGCGACGAACGCGGTCATCAACTTCACCATCGGCAGCGGCACGGCGACCCTGAATGCTGGCAGCCCGACGATCAGCGGCTCGACCAAGTTCTGGGACTTCACCTGGAACAATGTCGCCGCCGGGAACTACACTTTCACCTCCACCGTCACCGCGCCCGGCGAAAGCTCTGTCGTTTCGCGCAATGCGACTGTCGTTTTCCGGCAGGTGGTCGATCCCAATCCGACCAAAAACGATGTCGATGACGATGGCCTTGGCCTTTACGGCCCGACCTCGGCGCCAATCGAGACTACTGGCATCCCTCTCCCGCTGACAAACTCTGAGACCTGGGTGAACGCCGAAGTCCACATCTGGAATATCTCCGGCAAGACCAATCCGCTCAGTCCCGACACCGACGGCGATGTCCTTTCCGATGGTCTCGAGCTCGGCTGGGCGGGCGCGGTGGGCGACACCAATGTCAACACCGACACCAACGGCGACGGGGTCAAGAATTTCCAGCCGGATCTTGATCCGCCGGTCTATAACACAACCGACAACGGCTCGGCACCGGGTGATTACAGTTACTTCAGTCCCTGGCCTTATAACCTTAATAACTCGCGCACCGATCTGCTTGCCGGCTCGACCACCAACCCCACGAGTGCCGACACCGAGGGGGACGGGCTCTACGACAGCTTTGAGGATCGCACTTTCCAGGTCAGCGGTGGCGCTGTTCCTAATCTGCCGATCTACAATGGCCGGGTCGATATCGCCGTACCGGATGGCGGCGGCGTGCTCCGCTCGATCTCACATCCGCCGACCGTCTATAACACCTCGCGAGTCGATCGCGCCAAGGTCCTGGCCGTTTCGCCGACCGCGGTCTGGCTGGAGACGGATCCGAACAATGCCGACAGCGACAGTGACAACATCATCGACGGCAACGAAGACGCGACCCGCAACGGCATCCTCGATCTCGCCATCATTGATCGCAACCAGACCGATGTGAACGGCAACTTCGTGGTTCTCGCCACCTTCTCCGATTTCAAACAAAGCGTGACCGTGACCGGTTCGGCCCCGGGCTCGACTCCGCAGACCTTTAAGTATTCCGATTTCTGCTCGACCTATATCGAGCCGACCAATAGCCAGACCTACACCTCGACCCGGCTCGACAAGACAAAGCTCGACAACTTCTTCCGCCCGGCCGGCGCGATCCGAGCCGATAAGCTCGATGTCAGCTGGCTCGAGACCGATCCGCGCCGTTACAGCACTTCGGGCGATACCCTGCCCGATGGCTGGAAGCTGCAATACAACCTGGATCCCTTTGACGACGGCGTGGTCGGGCATTACAACCTCCGCACCGGCCAGGTCATCGCCAACACCAACAATGGCCCGACCGGCGATCCCGACGGCGACGGCCTAACGAACCTGGACGAATTCCTCAACGGCTCCGATCCTCATGTCGCGGGGAATCCGCCGCCGCCGCCGCCGGGCTCGATCACGATCGGGCCCGGCGCCACCACCACCGTCGGCGCGGCGGTGAACAAACGTGAGTTCACCGATTGGAGTGCAAATGACCTGATCGCGCTCGATCCGTATGACGGCGACGGATTCAACTTCAACCAGGGCGATGTCTACCACGCCAGCGACGGCTTTGATTCCTCGCGCGACTTGGTCGCCTTCTACGCGCACGACGGCGGCGCGACCAACGTCGGCGGCGACGGGAATTTCTACTTCCGCGTCGACACTCAGGATCTCAAGGCCTACGCCGAGCAAGGCAACCTCGACATCTACGTCGCGATCAATCTCGGCAACCCCGGCACCGGCGAATACAACCTGCCTGACCAGATCGATACCGGCACCTCGCTCAAGTGGCAGGTCGTCGTCGCCTCCTACCAATCCGACAAGGGCAACGTTTACGTTTGGGACAAAAACAGCCCCACCCATTCCACCGCCATCGGACAGGACCTGACTCAGTTCGGGGTCACGGTCCGGGATCAGAACTCGCCTAACGGCTTTAAGAAGGCCTATTACAACTCCGATCTCGATGCGGTCGAGTTCTCCATCAACCGCCAGGCCTTGATCGATGCCGGCTGGGGCGGCGACCCGACGACTCTGCTTTACCAGGTTTACACCACCCGCGACGGCACCCTGAACAGCCCGGTCGGTCTCGGTGACATTGGCGGGCGGTCTGACATCCGCGATTCCATCCGCAACGACAATATCGCCTCCGATTATTACCTTGATCAGCCCAACATCGCGGGCGCGAACAGCGTTCTGCATTCCTGGATCGGGCAGACGGCGGATAACGACCGGGGCAAGAAAGTTAAGGTCGTTAGTCTGATTCACGGCAACCAGGCGATCCAGCCCGGGAGCACGATGCAGAAGTTGATCAATAACGGCGCCAGCGGCGGTTATTATCGCGCGCTCGACGCGCATCAGGCTTTCGAGGTTCCGCTCTCACTTCACATCACGCCCACCCTGGCCTCGGCGGTGGAATGGGCCCGCTCCGCCACGCTCGGAGCGGATGACGGCCCGGCCTTTAACGACCGGATCGGCAACCTGATCGAAGCCGGCACGATCGACTTGTTAGGCAGCACCTTCTCCGATCACATCCTGCCGTATTTCCACACCGCCTTTAACGCCGATAACCTGAGTTTGGCACGGGATTTCCTGACCAATATCTACGGCCATATGCCGTCGACCAACGTGCTCTGGACGCCGGAACGTGTCTCCAGCTCTGACGTCCTGCAAAAGGTCGCTGACGCCGGCTACGGTTACACCTTCGTCGATCAAACGCGCCACATCACGAAATGGTTCGGCCGCACTTCCGCCCTGGGCGACGACGGTTATCGCATCAACCAGATCAACGCGACCAAGACCTTCGTCGTCAACGACAGCGCGAGCAGCTATCTCTTCCAGAGCGATGACAATGGCTCGCCTCTCCTCTCCCGGCAATTGCTCAGCCGCAAAGCGCGCGCCACCCAGCACGACCAGATCGTGACCTTCATGAACGACTGGGAAACTTTCGGCACCAAGACGAACGCCGACAATTACGACAAGAACATGCGCTGGCTCGGCTCCAGGCCCTGGATTCAAATCGTGACGCCGGATCAGATCGCCGAGGGCGAGATCGATACTTCGGTCCCGCCCGATGGCCTGGGCGACCAGTTCGGCACGGTGAATCGCGGCAGCAATCTCACCCTGGCGAAAGTCGCGAAGGACTGGGTCGACCACGCGACGGAAGAGAATTACGACAACTGGTATAACGGAAGCAGCCTGGAGGAATCGCT
The DNA here is from genome assembly GCA_030855965.1 of Verrucomicrobiota bacterium. Taxonomy (GTDB): domain Bacteria; phylum Verrucomicrobiota; class Verrucomicrobiia; order Chthoniobacterales; family UBA10450; genus Palsa-1392. The sequence continues at coordinate 3,428 of JALYQE010000135.1, forward strand.
CCGGGATAAGGTCTTCAACATCCGCACCGGTGTCGCCCTGACGACTCCTTACGGCACGGTCGGAGTAAGCGGAATCGTCAACACCGCCTGGAGCTCCGTCTCCGGGATCGCGCCCGGCCCAGCCACGATCGGCCTCACCACCCTCGCCCGCGCCGCGCTCCACGCCTCGGCTTTCGAGACCGCTTTTCACGACAACGTGAATAACGACCTGAGCAAGTTCAGCACGGGCGCTTATATCTATCCCGATACCAGTTTCCAGAACCTGGCCGGTTTCTCGAAGGCGTCGCAGGCCCATACCCGGGATGCCGCCATCTTTGCGCGGGTGAATACCTGGGCGCAGGCGGCGGCGAGCGGCAGTTATGCCAGTTCCTCCGTGTCCGAGCAAGCCGACCTCGATCTCGATGGCGAAAACGAATACCTCCTCTACAACGATCGGTTCTTCGCCCTCTTCGAGCGGCTCGGCGGCCGCATGACCGCGGCCTGGCTGCGCGACATCAATACCGGCTACGTCTCGCAGGTCGCCGGCTCTCTCGCCAGCTATGCCGGGAGCGAGACGGAAGAAGAAGGTACGATTAACACGACCGGCGGCGCGGTCGTCGCCTACCGGACTTCTGGATTCAAGGATTGGTTCGCGAAGATCGACAACACGACGGGCAACGGGATTTCTTACACCAACAATCTTTACAGCGCCGTCGCCGCGCCCACCGGTGTCGGCTGGAAATTCACCAGCGCGGACGGCAAGATCGTCAAGACCATCACCCTGCCGGCGTCGAAGGGGCAGCTGACCGCGAACTACGCCGTGACCGGCTACGTCCAGCTCTATGTCCGCTTCGGTTTGTCACCCGACTTGCTCGACCTGATGCAGAACGGCCAGAAATACCTGACCAGCCTGACGAGCGACGTGCAGGATGTGAATTTGTTTAACAACAACCCGAACCGCTCCGTGCGCGCCTATCTCCGCTATAACGCGCCCGGTTTCAGCGGCGCGAGTTACAACGCTTCCGCGACTGATCGCAACTCCGACGTCGTCTTCAACACCGTCAACATGCGCAACCAGGCGCAGACTCAGCAACTCGAGATGCAAGGCGGCACGAGCATGACTTTCGCGCTTGGCTTTGAGACAGGATCAACCCTGAGTTACGACACGGACGGCGACACCCTGCCCGACGCGTGGGAAACGCAATACGGCCTGAACCCGAACGACGCCACCGGCAACAATGGCGCCAGCGGCGACCAGGATGGCGACGGCCGCACTAACTCGGACGAGTTCATTCTCGGGACGAACCCGGCGGTAGCCGACGCGGCCAGTGCCGCCCTCACGATTGCGCGCACCTCCCCGACCACGGTTGCGCTTACTTTCCCCTCGGTGCGGGACCGGATTTACAAGATTTACTACACTACCAGCCTAACGAACCCAACATGGACCCAGGCCGGCGGCAACATTGCCGGCACCGGTAGCTCCATCACCTACACAGATGACGGCAGCGGAACGGGCGGGCCGCCGACCGCCTCCCAGCCACGGTTTTACCGGCTCGACGTCAGTCTTGCGCCCTAACGATTTTTATTAAATGAAACGCACGCTTCCGCTCTTCCTCTTCATTCTGCTCGGGATCCTCGCGAGCGCGGCCCAGGCCCAGCTCGGCAATGCCTGCCACGTCCCGACCAACACGGTGCCGAACAGCAGCAACACCATGCGCTCGCCGCTGAATAACTACGAGGCGGGCAGCACAGTCACGATCTACAACGGCAACCAGTTCCAGGGCAGTGGCAACGCCGGCAATCAAAGTGGCGGCAGCGTTTTCTACAAATCGGTCACCGGCTCTTATGTTTCCGTTCCGCTCGGCTTTTTCATCGAAAGCGGGAACGACAAGTTCTGGGTCGCCAGTTTTACCGCGCCCTCGCCCGGCCCGATCAAATATTACCTCCAGATCAATTACTCCGATCGCGCCACGACCTATCTCTATGGGACCGATGGCACGAGTAACACAACGGGGGATCCCGCGGTCGCCGCCGCCAGTCCGTTCAGCGTCAACATCAACCCGAGTCTAACCGTCAACGAGGTGAACGCGAACTACACGACCGCGCATGTTTACATCGACGAAATCGCGGGTGAGACCATCCCCTTTAATGTCGTTTTCAGTCCGAATGTGGCTAACGTCGACCCCGCCACGGTCCAAGTCTTCACTAACTTGAATCGGCGCGATTACGCGACCCTGCCCTACACCGATAGCAACGGCATCGCGACCGAGGAAGGCATCCACCCGCCGAGCGGTGACCTCGTCGGAACAAACGACAGTCACTATTACAAGGCCTATGTAATGCCGGCGAGCGGCGGCCAATACAGTCTCACCCTTGATGCCTCCAACGCCGGCGTCACGCGCACCGGCGCATATCGCCTGACCGCGCGTTATCGCACGATCGGCAGCAGCACCTGGAATTATTACACCTCCAATGGCCGGCGCGATCACGCCATCGTGGTTTCACCGAAAGGCGCGCGCAATATCAACCTCTACGAGATCAATACCCTCAATATCAACGCCACCGGTGACCAGATGGCGCAGCGGAGCACCTTTGCCGACCTCCATAACAGCGCGAAACGCTGGAACCTCGATTACGTCAAAAACCTGGGCTCCAATTACCTCTGGTTTCAGCCGATTCACCCGAACGGAATCGACGGCCGGCAGATCGATCCCAACACCGGCCAGCCTTTCACTGTCGGCAGTCCCTACGCCGTGAAAAACTTTTTCGAGATCATGGAGTTGATGGGCCAGAGCAACACCCGGAGCGGCGCGTTGAGCGAGTTCCAGGGTTTCATGACCGCGACCGATAACGCCGGGGTCGGGGTTATGCTCGACGCGCCCTTCAACCACACTTCCTACGATGTCGAACTGGCGCAGAAGGGCGTCGAACTAATCAAACCCGGCTCCACCACCACCACTCAGATCCGGAGCGTCGAGGGCCGTTTCTTTTCCAAGGGCGACCTCTTCAACATCGCGAACAACAACTACTGCATCCGCGCCTCGGGCGCGGCCAACATCGCCCCCGCGCCGGACCGGAACGATTTCGGAAAATTCGCCGACACCTTCGACATCTATTTTGGCCAGTACTCGGCCCTCGTCTGCCTGAACAACCAGGACAACGGGAATTACCTGAACGAGAACGACATTTTCCAATATGGCGACCCGGCCTGGAACAGCGTCGACTTCAGCGTCAGCGGGGTAAATCACAACATCACCCGCAACGCCTGGCGCTACTTCGCCAGTTACATCCCTTATTGGTTAGGCCAAACCGGCCATAGCGGTGTCAACAGCACTGCGGCCAACGGCGACGCCGCCACCCGCCTCGCCCTCGACAGCAAAGGGATCGATGCGCTCCGGGCCGACTTCGGGCAGGGCCTTCCGCCCACGGCCTGGGAATACATCATCAATGTCGCGCGCAGTCATAAATGGAACTTTGTTTTCATGACCGAATCTCTCGACGGCGGCGCGGTCACCTACCGTTCGGCGCGACATTTCGATATCCTGAACGAAAACATCATCTTCCCTTTTCAAGCTGCCGCGACGACGAGCGATTACCGGGGAATTTTTGACTCTCGCCGCAGCGCCTACGGGCAGTCGCTCGTCCTGCTTAACTCCACCTCGCACGACGAAGCAAACTACGAGGACCCTTACCAGGCCTTGATTCGTTACGGGGTAAGCAACACGATCGACGGCGCGCCCATGATCTTCTTCGGGCAGGAGAACGGCATCTCCGACACTTTTGGCTTCAGCCATTACGAGATCAATTTTGGGAAGTACATCCCGCACTTCAAAGTTTTCAACGATCTCGGCCCGATCCTGGGCAACCAGAGCTACGGCCTGCAGCAACTCTACCCGGTCTACGCCGCCATGGGACAGGCGCGGCAGTTCAGCACCGCGCTGCGCAGTTCGAATCGCTATTACCTCAACCAACCTGGGGACACCGTGCAGCAGTCCATTTTCTCCGTCGCGAAATATGACTCGGCGAATGCCTCACCGGCCCTGACCGATGTCGTTTTCGGTTTCATGAACCTGGATCGCGGCAGTGACCAGAGCGGCAATTTCGACGTTAACATCACGCAAAACAGCGCCAACCTTTTCGGAATCAAACGCGGCCGCACCTATGACGTGCGCAACCTCGCCGCCTACACCGCGATCGATCCGAACCGCCGCAATTACTTCCTCAATCGCAAGACCGGTGACCAATTGCTCGATAACGGACTCTTTGTCGCGATGAAAAAAGTGCCAGCGTTTGACGCCGATTGGGCAACCGCGCCCTTCGAGGCGCAGTACCTCAAGCTTTATGACGTCACCGCCCCCACTGGCACGCCGGGCAGCGCGAATCCGCCTAACGTTTACGGCTACGTCATCGGCAACACCGCGAACCTGAGCTGGTCCGCGGCCGCGCCCGACAGCGAAGGCATTGTCCCATCCTACAAGGTGAGCGTCACGATCAATGGCAACACTACGGTTCACTTCACGAGCGCGACCTCGCTCTCGTTCGCGGTCATTCCCGGGCAGACGCTGCTCGTCACGGTGCAGGCTGTGAATCCGAGCGACAACACCGTCGGCGGAGGAACCAGCGGACAGACCACGATCAAGACCCTCGATACCGTCGCCGACGAGGATGGCGATGGCATGAGCAACGGCGACGAAGACGTTTCCGGGACGAATCCTTTCAGCAGTGCCTCCATCCTGCGCGTCACCGGGATCACCCGGCCTACCCCCACCACCCTCACGGTGACCTGGAGCTCAGTCGCAGGAAAAAGCTACCAACTCGAGACCGCGCCCGCGCCCGGCGGCGCCTACACTTCGGTCGGGCCGGTCGTGACCGCAACGACGACGGCCTCGAGCGAAACAATCACCGCCACCACGCCGGCCTTTTACCGAGTCCGCGTCGCGCCTTGACACCCCTGTCATCCTGATCGCAGCGAAGGATCTCGCAAGCTGCGCCCGGGCGCGACTTGAGCGGTCTCCGCCGCCCTCGGGATGAAAACTTTGATCCAAGATGATTTCCAGACGAATAACGCTCCTAGTCCTGCTCGCGCTGGCCGCCCTAACGACTCCGCGCGCGCGCGCTGAAACTCCCAAATCGTTTCCGGAAAACAAAGGCGTCGCGCTCGCCGACCTGCAGCCCGTCCCGGCATGGGCCGCGGAAGCGATTTTCTACCAGATTTTCCCGGAACGTTTCCGGAACGGCGACCCGGCCAACGACCCGACCCGCGACACGCTCGAGACGCCGATCGTGCCTTCGAACAACTGGCGCATCTCCTCCTGGACGGCGGACTGGTACGCGCGCGATGAATGGGAAAAGGAGCTCGGTCCCAATTTTTACCAGCACGGCGTCTTCGACCGGCGTTACGGGGGCGATCTCCAGGGCGTGCTCGACAAGCTCGATTACCTGAAGGAACTCGGGATTAACTGCATCTATTTCAACCCCCTCTTTCACTCGCGCTCGATGCACAAATACGATGGCAACAGCTTCCATCACATCGACCCGAATTTCGGCCCCAACTCACGAGGCGATCTCGCCCTGATCGAGAAGGAAACCTCCGATCCCTCGACCTGGCAGTGGACCGCGGCGGACAAACTATTCCTCAAGGTGATCAAGGAATGCCATGCCCGCGGGATCCGGGTCATCATCGACGGCGTCTTCAATCACACCGGGCGCGATTTTTTCGCCTTCAAGGATCTGCGCAAGAACCAGGGAAAATCGCGCTACAAAGATTGGTACGTGGTGAGCGAGTTCGACGATCCCGCGACGAAGCGCAACGAGTTCTCCTACCGGGGCTGGTGGGGCCACGCCACCCTGCCGATTTTCGCCGCCAGCGCGGACGGGAAGGACATGTTTGCCGGGCCCAAGGAATATGTGATGCAGGCGACCAAGCGCTGGATGCTGCCCGACGGCAAAGACCGGTCATTAGGCATCGACGGCTGGCGGCTGGACGTCGCGGATGAGCGCCCGGCAAAATTCTGGGCGGATTGGAACGCCTTTGTCCGGAAGTGCAATCCCGAGGCCTACACCACCGCCGAGATCTGGAAAGACGCCGCTCAACTGGTGAAGGAAGGCGGCTTCTCCGCCTCGATGAACTACAATGCCTTTGCCATCCCGGTGAAGGGCTACCTCGTGGATGACAACATCGGCCCCTCCAAATTCGTCAACCTGACGAATGAGCGCCGCGAGGGTTTCCCGCCCGCCGTCGCCTATGTCATGCAGAACCTGATGGATTCGCACGACACCGACCGGCTCGCCTCCATGATCGTGAATGGCGAAGGCACGCAGTACGAGAATGGCGAGATCTCCTTCAACACCAACAACGACGCGCGCGCCTCGAGCACCTACCGGATTCGCAAGCCTAACGACCGCGAGCGCGACATCCAGCGGCTTATCGTCCTTTTCCAGATGACCTACGTCGGCGCCCCCATGATTTATTACGGGAGCGAAGCCGGGATGTGGGGCGGGCACGATCCGGACGACCGGATGCCGATGGTCTGGGAGGATCTGAAATATGACCCGCAGGCGATCGATCCGCGCGGCGACGAGCGCGAACCGGATGACGTCAATTTCGAGCCCGAGCTCTTCAAGTTTTACAAAAGCGCGGTCGCGCTCCGCCGCGGGCACGACGCGCTCAATCATGGCGATTACCAGGTCGTCTTCACCGACAACGAAAAAGACTCGATTGCGTTTGTGCGGCGCAGCGGCCAGGAAAAGTTGCTTATCGCGCTCAATCGCAGCGGCGAAGAAGTGACCTTGGGAATGAATTTTCCGCACCGCAAAGCGACCCCGATTTTCGTTACGAAAGGCGAGGTAGCGGACGTCCAGGCCGAAGATTCCGGCAACGCGCTCGACCTTAAATTGCCGCGGCTAACGGGGGCGGTCCTCTCGTTCGAGTGAAAGGCGGGCGCCAGGATTCCGGGGAGCACGGGCTGCCAGCGCGTGGGTCGGCGGAGTCTCCGCCGACGAACTTCGTGACCGCACGGTGCCGAAGATCGGCGTTACTTTTCCAAGCCGCCACTGAAGGAAGTTCGCGATGGGAGACTCCCATCGCCCACGGGCTGGCAGCCCGTGCTCCCCGAAATCTGCGTTTCGCGCTTCTCCTCCTCTCGCTGGTGCTGCTGGCCGGTTGTGGCCGCACATCCGATACCCGCACGCACATCCGCATCTGGCACCAGAAAATCGGCGGCGAACGCGATCTCTTCCATCAATTCGTTAGCCAATACAACGCCGCCCATCCCGACCGCCTGGTCGAGGTTCTCTACAAGGAAAACGAAGAGCTGCGGAACCTTTACATCATCGCCTCCGTCGCGGGACAGGGGCCGGATCTGATTTACGGACCGGCCGATAATGTCGGCGTGCTCGTCACGACCCAGACGATTCAGCCGCTCGACCAGATTTTCGACGCCGAATTTTTTGCCCGTTTCGTGCCGCAGGGGCTGGTCGACTGGAAAGGCTCGCATTGGCTGGCGGCCGACCAGATCGGCAATCACCTGACCCTGGTTTATAACAAGGCGCTCATCCCGGAGCCGCCCAAGACCCTCGACGACCTGCTCGCGACCGGCCGCCGCCTAACGATCGATGAAAACGGCGACGGCAAGATCGAGCGCTACGGCCTGACCTGGAATTACCGCGAACCATTTTTCTTTATCCCGTTCCTGACCGGTTTCGGCGGCTGGGTGATGGACGCGGATGGCCATCCCGCGCTCGATAACGAACACACCGTGCAGGCGATCCAGTTCATCCTCGATCTGCGCGACAAATACAAAATCATCCCGAAGGAAGGCGACTACGAGATCGCCGACATGCTTTTCAAGGAGAGCCGCACCGCCATGATCATCAACGGGCCATGGTCGTGGGAGGGCTACGGGGTGCCGGAAAAAACCATGGTCGCGCCGCTGCCCTTTAACACCGCAACCGGGCTCTGGTGCGAGCCGATGATTTCGGCCAAGGGTTACTCGGTCAACGTCAATGTGCGCCCGGAAAAATTCGCCATCATCCGCGACCTGGTAGCCTATCTGACGGGGGCCGAAGTGCAGGAAAAAATGGCGGCAAAGCTCGCCACCACGCCGGTCGACCGCTCGGTCCTGGCCTTGCCTGCGATCCAAAACAATCCTGCCCTCGTCGCCTCGATGCAGCAGATCGAGCATGGTCGCCCGATGCCGATCGTGCCGCAGATGCGCCAGATTTGGGAAGGCATGCGCGGCCCCTATCAGCTCGTCATGAGCGGCGCGATTACGGCGAAAGAAGCGGCCCGCCGGATGCAGCGGGAAGCGGAAAAGAACATTGCGGACAGCAACCTTTGAGACGTTAGGTTTTCAGAACGACCCACGATTCACGACCTTGAACTTTCGCACCCGCCTTTTCATCACCTTCCTCCTCGCGCCGGCGCTGCTCGTGATCCTGGCGGTCGTTCTCTTCCCCTTCGTCTTCAACGTCATCCTCTCGTTCTCCAACGCGAACCTCTATCACATCCGCGACTGGCGCCTGATCGGGTTTGCCCAGTACGTCTCCGTTTTTAAACAGGATCTTTTCTGGTCGATCCTGCTCAAGACCGTGATCTGGACCCTGGTCAACATCGTCTTCCACGTCGTCATCGGGGTTTTTCTCGCGGTCGTCCTGCACCAGAAATTCATCCGCGGAAAATCCGCCTGGCGTATCGCGCTCATCCTGCCCTGGGCCTTGCCGCAATACATCAGCGCCCTGACCTGGCGCGGGATGTTCAACTACGAATACGGCGCGGTGAATCTCATCATCACGAAATATCTCCACCTCACCCCGGTGCAATGGCTCACCTCGCCTTTCGAGGCCTTTCTCGCCATCATCATCACCAACATCTGGCTCGGGTTTCCCTTCATGATGGTGATCGCCCTCGGCGGTTTGCAGTCGATCCCGGACGAACTCTACGAGGCGGCGGATGTCGATGGCGCGTCGAAGTGGTTTCAGTTTTGGAATATCACCGCGCCCCTGCTCCGCCCGGTCATGATCCCGGCGATCACGTTAGGCACGATCTGGACCTTTAATAACATCAACGTCGTCTGGCTCGTCTCGAACATGGGCGAGCCGGCCGATTCGACCCACATCCTAGTCTCCTACGTCTACAAGGCGGCCTTTAACATGTATCGCTTCGGCTGGGCGGCGGCGTTGTCGGTCGTCATCTTCGCCATCCTCTTCATTTTCGCGCAGGTCTTTCTCAGGAACACGCGCGCGACCGAGCCGGCCTA
>JALYQE010000090.1 GCA_030855965.1 Verrucomicrobiota bacterium
AACCGCGCCCCTGCCGGCGGACGGAAACGGCTGAGTCCGAATCGAGCAGCAAATTTCTCTGTCAACATAACGCCTCCTGGTTGTTTGTTCTCTAGGGGAAAATGATTCTTCCCGAAAATCCGCGCCGGATGCAAGCGAAAAAACGCAGCGTTGTCGCCGGGACCGGCGATCCTGGATATACCCACCACTTAAGGCGTCACGAAGGTCCTCCCGGTCGCCGGGTCCACCACCTGCGTGCCGCTGGGGAATCCGCGCACGTCGATCACCGCCTGGTTGTCGGTGTAGGGACTGCGCAGGAAGCCCTGCTTGTCCGGCACTGGAATTCCCGCGAGTAACTTGCCTCCGGCTTCCGTTTTGCTGGCGGCGGCGGCAGGCGCTGAGGTCGCGCCTGCGCTCCGCTGGGCCGCTGGCGTCGCAACGGGGCGCGGTCCGGCCGCGCGCGTTTCAATTGGCCGCGGCGGCGGGGGCGAAGCTTTTGCCAGGGTGACGGGGCGCACGGACGAAACTTCCGGCGTCGCCGCCGGCACCGGCTGCACTGCCGGTTTCTTCCGCTGCACCTTGCTCTTCTTTCGATGCACCGCGCGGTGGTGCTGGGGATGTTTGATCGAGTGGATGACTCTTGCGACCAAGTCTGCTTCCGCCGGGGCGCTGCCGCCCAGTGCCAGGATGATGACACCGGCCACGATGACGCTGGTTGGAGCAGACTTGCGCATAACGAAAAGCGTTGGCCCTAAACCGAGTCAGGATTCGAAGGCCGAACCACCCCGGGCTCACGTGCCTTTTCGGTCGTCCGCTCTTCACCCGCAATAGTCTTTCCGAAATCGCCGGGAATCCACCCCTCGACTTCGCCCGAGCCGGTCGTCGGGCCGTTCTCGGTCGTGCGCTTTTTCCAGATGCTGGCCCGGGCCGTTCGCGCGGGTCCCGCCGCCGACCAGCCATGCCCCTCGGGATTCATTGCCGTGCTCGATGCGGGCGCGCCCTCGGCGGTGTGCGTTTCCCATTCGCCCGCCACAAAAGCGTCATCAGGGACCACGATCAGATCGTTGCCGACATGCAGATCGGCGTCCGCGCGGACGTAGCCGTGCGCCACCGCGCGATCGGGCGTAAACATGTTCTCCAGCTTGCTCTTCATCCCCTCGCCGACGACGAAACCAATCACCGTCCCGTCTTTCTCATCGAGCAGGATGTCGGCGATCGAACCCAGAAGCCGGCCGGTTTGCGTGACCATTTTATGTCCGATCACGTCCGACATCCGCGGGAGCGCGTCGAGCTCGGTCACCGGATGATCCGCCAGGCCAGCGCCGTGCACGACGATCGCATCCGGCCCGATGGCATTAAGCGCGGAAGCGGGAATCGTCCGGCGCGTCCCGCCGCTGCCGAGGACGTTCTCGCCCCGCGCGACAACAAAGCCCGCCACGCGCTCGCCGTCCTGCTGCACGATCACTTCCTTTATTTTGCCCAACTTCTCGGCCGCATCCATATCGACCACGGCACGTCCGACTAACTCGCTCCCCTTAATCATATCGAAATCTCCCAGGTTGATGTTACCCCCACCGGCGGTCACAGCGGGGCGCAAGCTCAAGTCCCCAATGCGACACGTTCATTCTTAGAGAATTCGTAAGCCGGCACGTTGGCGATTGTGTCGAGGCGGCTCAGTCTGTCGTTGCGCAACGTTTCCCTGGAACCCGATCGTCAATCCTCTGGCCGAGCGGATAATCCATTGCTAGAATACGCCTTGGCTCGCGGCTGGCGGGTAAATGAAAAGCTGCCATAACGACGCCCCGCTCTCAGCGGCGCCGGCAACACCACCGCCGCTTAGGCCGCAGGCAGCGCGGCCAGGCGTTGCAGCAGATACGGCAGCAACTGCTTCTTGCGCGAGACCACGCCCGCCAGCTCCCACATGTTTGAGCCGCGCGGCGGGAAATCGATCCGCTGCAAAAACTCCGGCGCGCCGCAGCAAAGCAGAATCGAGGTCTGCGTGTTGATATCGGTCACGAGGAGCGCGGCAAAAAAGAGCTGCGCCTTGCGGGTGTGCGCCTCGAGCGCGGCCAGCAGCGCCTCCTGTTTCTCGGGAAAATGCGAAAAGCTCAGCTCCTCGATTTGCGACACGGTAAAGCGGACGCCGTCCTCCTCGTACTCCTTGCAGTCCGCCGTGATCACCTGCTCCGGCGTGAGCGTGAGCAGCGGCGAACCGACCGAGAAAATCTCCTCCGCAAATTTCGCCGGATCGACCCCCGCGATCTTCGAGAGCTCCTCCAGCACCAGGCGGTCGGTCTCCGTCGCTGTCGGCGAATTGAGATTAAGCGTGTCGGACAGCAACCCCGCCATGAGCAGCCCGGCCATCGCCCGCGGCACCGGCACCCCGGCCTGCCGGTAACAGAGCGCGATGATCGTGCTCGTCGACCCGACCGGGTTATTCCAGAAAAGAATCGGCGCATCCGTCGCAAACCCGCCGATCCGGTGATGATCGAGAATCTCCACGATCCGCACCTTGTCGGCGCCCTTCACCGCCTGCGACAGCTCGTTGTGATCGACCAGGATCAACTGCCGCTCCGCCCGTTTCAGCAGGTTGCTCTTGGCCAGGATGCCGACCAGCACGCCGGCCTCATCCAGGATCGGATAGACAAACGCCGCCGAGTGCGCCGCCTTCTCGCGCACCTCCTCGAGCAGGGTCTCCGGCGTAAAAGTCAGGTGCTCCGGTTCCAGCATCCGCCGCACCTGCACCGCCCCCCGCGCCAGGTCCACGCTGATCGCAGTATCGTGCGCCGACCTAACGAGTGTAACTCCCCCTGCGCGCGCCGCCGCCTCCACCGCGGGCGAGACCGGCAGGTCGCCCGTCACCACGATCGCGCGCACCTTCGCCTCGATCGCCTGCATTTGAATGTCCTCCCGGTCGCCGACAAAGAGGAGCAGCTTCTCCGGGCGATGCTGGCCCAGGCGCCCGGCAAAAGTCTCCGCGCTCATCGCCCCGATCATGAGCAGATATTCGGCGGTTTCGTTAGGCAACTCGCCCGTCAACACTCGGCCGCCGAAAGTATCGACGATGCTGGAGAGCGGAGCGGTGATCAGGCGGGCCGCGTCCGCCTCTTCCCGCGGCGGGAAGAGGTGATGACTGATCTTGAAAGCGGAGAGCAACCCGAGGAAGCGCCTTTCGCCGTCGACCACCGGCAGACCGCGCAGCCGCCGTTTCTCGAGTAGATGAATCGCATCGTAAGCCGTGGAGTCGGCCTGGACGCAAATTACGTCGCGTTCCATCACATCGCCGACGCGGTCCGAGAGATCGCTGATGAAGACCGGCGGCTCGACCCCAAATTTTTGCAGGACAAAATCGATCCGCTCGTTCGTGTTCCCGGCCCGGGCGGCGATCACGTTGGGCGTGCCGGTGACCTGCTTGAGGTGGGCATAAGCCACCGCCGAGCAAATCGAATCCATATCCGGGTTCTTGTGGCCGATAACGATGGTCTGCATGTGCGGGAGAGCTGAAAGCATTTGTTAAACCCAAACCCGCCAAGAATAAAGAGACGGCTCATTTCATTGCGGCGCTGCAGCCGGGGGCGTCGACCCCGGTTCTGCGGCTTTGCTTACGCCCGGCTCACCGCCCCGGCTATAGCAGCCTTCCGGGATCAACGACCTCGATTCCAACCGGCTCCGGCCGCCGGAAACCGAAAGATTGCGGAGAGTGTTGACATCGCCCGGCCGACCTGAGAGCAAGGCTAGTTATGAAACTAGCCCGTCGCACGCTCGCACTCAGCACCCTGGCAATCGTCCTCATCAT
>JALYQE010000123.1 GCA_030855965.1 Verrucomicrobiota bacterium
GATGCGCCGGCCCGACGGCACGGAAGAAGAGATCGAAACCAAAGTGGTGATGGATTGCTCGGGCCAGTCGACGTTTCTCGCCAATCAAAAAGTCACCGGTCCCAAATACATGGGCAGCTACGACAAGCAGGTCGCTTTCTTTTCCCATGTCCGCGGCGCGCTCCGCGACAGCGGCACCCAGGGCGAAACCGCGCGCGACAACACGCTCATCTTTTACGCGCGGAAATTTCACTGGGCGTGGTTTATCCCGATCGACAAGGACATCGTCAGCGTCGGGATGGTGACGCCGCGGGCCAACTTCGTGGAGAAAAAGCAAACGCCCGAGGAGTATTACCGGAGCGAACTTTTCAACATCAACCCGGAGCTGCCGCGCCGGATCAAGAACCTCGATCTGGCCGAGAAAGTGCACGTCATTCCAAACTACTCCTACCAGGTGCGGGGCTTCTGCGGGAAAGGCTTCATCTGCATCGGCGATGCGCATCGCTTTATCGATCCCATTTTTTCCTTCGGCCTTACCGTCACAATGCGCGAGGCGGAATTCGTCGCGCCCATCGTCCGGCAATATCTGGAGGGCAAACTGGACGGACAGGAAAACCCCTTTGCCGACCATCAGATGGCCTGCGAGAAGGGCATCGACAACCTGGAAGACATGATCGACCTCTTCTGGGAACAGCCGTTTGCCTTCTCGACCTTCGTCCATTTCCGCTATACCGAACAAATGACCGATGCCTTCGCCGGCCGGATCTACGAGCACGAGCGTCAACCTTCGCCCTCGATCCTCTCTTTCCGGAAATTGCTCAAGCGCTCGCGGGAATACGACGCCGACGATTATTCGATTCCGATCGGCTCGCGTTACCATGCGGAGCGCGCGCCGCTTTGGGAACCGGATTCACCGGTCCCGGGCACTGAGGAATGGATCCAGCGCGGGCGCGGCGAGCGCGCGATGGCCGAGGCCTAGCCGGGCACGACAATTCCCCTGCCCGGGGCCGCTGGCGGCTCCTGCGTGCGAGCAAGAATTTGTTTCTGCTGGCCAAGCGCGAAAGCTGCATTTAGATAACGCGCCATGCCCGCGCGTTCCAAAAAGCAACCCGTCACTGTGGTCACCGGCGGCGCCGGCTTCCTGGGTTCGCACCTGACCGATCGTCTGCTCGCGGAAGGCCATCGCGTCATCGCGATCGACAATCTGATCACCGGGCACCTCACGAACATCGAGCATCTCGCCGGGAATCAGAACTACCGGTTCATTAAACAGGATGTGACCCAGTATCTCTTCGTTCCGGATGAGATCGATTACGTTTTCCATTTCGCCTCGCCCGCCAGCCCGATCGATTATCTCGAACTCCCGATTCCGACCTTAAAAGTCGGCGCGCTCGGGACCCACAACACACTCGGCCTGGCGAAAGCGAAGAAGGCCACTTTCCTGCTCGCCTCCACTTCCGAGTGCTACGGAGATCCGTTGGTGCATCCGCAGAAGGAAGATTACTGGGGCAACGTCAACCCGATCGGGCCGCGCGGCGTTTATGATGAAGCGAAACGTTTCGCGGAGGCGATGACGATGGCCTACCACCGCTACCACGGCATCGACACCAAGATCGTCCGCATCTTTAACACCTACGGCCCGCGCATGCGTCTGCGCGACGGACGGGTCGTCCCCGCCTTCATCGGCCAGGCTCTCGCCGGCAGTCCCCTCACCATCTTCGGCGATGGCGCGCAGACCCGCTCTTTTTGTTACGTCTCGGATTTGATCGACGGGATCTTTCGCCTTTCGCAATCCGATTTCCACGAGCCGGTGAACATCGGCAACCCGCGCGAGATGACGATCAAACAGTTCGCCGAGGAGATCATTCGCATTACCGGGACGAAGTCGGGGATCGAGTACAAACCGCTGCCGGTGGACGATCCGAAGGTGCGCCAGCCCGACATCGGGCGGGCCAGGCAAATCCTCGGCTGGGAACCGAAGGTGGATTTCGAGGAAGGCATTGTGCGGACGATCGATTATTTCCGTCAGTGGCTCGAACGAGCCAGCCAGCGTTGAGTCTCTCCCGAGCGGAATAATTCCGAGCGCAAATTGCTCGCTTTCCCACGGCGCTTCATCTCAAATGCCAACGCCATGCACCGAAAAATTGCCCTAACGATCCTGCTCGCGGCCTTTGCCGGCTCCCTTTTCGCCCAGAATCGCGCGGCCGATTTCCAAGTCACGAAAATCACTCGCAACCTGATCGCCTCGCCGGAATTCAACTACAGCGGCGCCGAGACCTACCGCACCAACGCGCGCGACCGCTGGCTGGAGGTGGAAGTGGAATTTGCTTCCGCCCTCGAATTTACCGAGGAGCTGACCCTGAAGTATTTCATTCTCATCAACGGCAAACTGCTGACCGGCGAAGTGACCCACGTAAATATCATGGGTGGCAAGGAACTCCGCTCCGTCCTCTACGTTCCACCGCGCGCCCTCACCCGGGTCATGGGGAATCGCCCGCTCACTGCCAACACGGTCGAAAACGTGGCGGTGCAAATCCTCCAGGCCGGGACGGTAAAAGATGAGCAGAGCCTGGCCCGCTCCCGGCCGCAATGGTACAGCGGCCTCCCGACCATCGCCGGCATGGCCCTGAACAAGAACGAAACGCCGTTCGCGCCGCTTTACTGGGATCGCTACGAGCAGATCAAGTCGGCTGGCCGTTAGTCGCGATCCATGCCGGCTGCTCCTCGCATCGTTAGCCTCAACCTCGGCTCCCAATCGTTAGGTCTGGCGAAATTCCAGGCCCAGCCTAACGGCGGCCTCGTCCTCACCGGCTACCGCTTGCGCGAAATCCCGGCCGACCCTTTGGCCGAGACGGATCGCAACCGCCAGATTGGCGAAGCGCTCCCCGCCATGATGCGCGAGCTCGAGCTCAAGGCCGGTCCGCTCGATTACGCCGTCTCCGGGCAGTCGGTCTTTGCCCGCTTTGTGAAGTTGCCCTCCGTCGACCCGGATAAAATCGACCGCATCATCACTTTCGAGGCGCAACAAAATGTCCCCTTTCCGATCGAGGAAGTGGTCTGGGATTACCAGCTCGTCGGGAGCAGCGACGCGGAAAAAATCGAGGTCGTGCTCGTCGCGATCAAAGCCGATCTCCTCGAAGGGATCAACGCCGCGGTCGAGTCGGCCGGATTGCAGGCCACGCGGGTCGACGTCGCCACGATGGCGCTCTACAACGCCTTTCGGTTCAATTACAGCGAGCTCACCGGCTGCTCGCTCCTGATCGATATCGGCGCGCGCACGACCAATCTCCTTTTCGTCGAGCCGGGCAAAGTTTTCAGCCGCAGCATCCCGATCGGCGGCGGCTCCATCACTTCCGCGATCGCGAAGGAATTCAACGAGCCGTTCGGAGCCGCCGAGCTGCGGAAGAAGCACGACGGATTCGTTAGTCTGGGCGGCGCCTACGCGGAAGCTTCCGACCCGGAAGTGGCGCGCGTCTCGAAGCTTGTCCGCAACACCATGACGCGCCTCCACGCCGAGGTCGCGCGCTCGATCAGTTTTTATCGCACCCAGCAGCAGGGCAACCCGCCGCAGCGCGTCTTTCTCTGCGGCGGCACGGTCAGCACGCCTTACATGCGGGAATTTTTCCACGAAAAACTCCAGTGGCCGATCGAGTTTTTCAATCCGCTCCGCAACGTCACCGTCGCGGATTCGGCTCCAATCGAGCAGGTCGCGCATCAGGCGCATCTCCTCGGCGAACTCGTCGGTCTCGCTCTCCGCAGCACCATGACCTGCCCGATGGAGCTGAACCTGCGCCCGGCCAACGTGGTCCGCCGGCAACGGCTCGCCCAGCGCCGCCCGTTCTTCGTTCTCGCCGCCGCCTGTTTCATTCTCGGACTGATCGGCTGGGGATTTTATTTCTGGCGCGTTGCCCGGGTCGAGACGCAGGTCGCGGATAAGATCCAGAGCGAAGTCGACCAGATGCGCGGAGTGGAGACCCAGATCGCCAGTTTGCGCAAGGAAACCGCCGCGCTCGACGCCATCGCAACTCCCTTGCTCAGCGCCATCGACGATCGCGGTGCCTGGGTGCGCATTCTCGACGACCTGAACGAGCGGCTGCCAAAAGAAAACATCTGGATCACGGAACTCGCGCCCACTTCCGCGGGACGCGTCATCGGGGAAGCGGCCCCCGGCGCCGCTCCGGCCGCGCCTCCGCCCCCGCCCGCCCGGGGAGCAGCCGCCGCGGGCGCGAAAGCCGTCCCGATGGTCGACGGCGTTTTCGTGCGGGGACTTTATCTTTCCAATCCGAAGCAGCAGGAAATCGTGGTCGATTATTTCCGCAATCTTCTCGCCTCGACTGTATTTGAAGTGGATGCGAACAAGCAATCGGAAGTGATCCGGCCCAGCACCCCGACCAGCACGGAATGGGCTTACCCCTACGAGCTTCGCCTGAAATTGCGCCAGCCTTTCGCCCTGCCATGAATTGGTTTCAGCAGAATCGTTTTCTCGGCCTGTTCCTCGGCGCGCTCGCCCTCGTCACCCTCCTCAGCGTTTATTTTCTTCTGCACGAAAAGAGCGCGGCCGAAGAAGCCGGGGCTCGGCTCGAAAACACCGTCACGGAGCTGAACCGCCTGCGCGCCAGCGCCCCCTTCCCCAACGCCGAGAACCTGCGCAAGACGAAGGCGCAAACCGACAGTTACCGCAACTCGCTCCTCGCCCTCGAAGCGGAGTTGAAGAGCCGGATGTTTCCCAAGCCGCCGCTTCAGCCTAACGAATTCCAGGCGCTCCTCCGCCAGGCCGCCAACGCCGTGATGGACCGGGCGCGCACGGGCAAGGTGCAGCTCCCGGATAATTTCAATCTCGGCTTTGACGAATATGCGACCTCCCTGCCAAACAGCGAGGCCGCGCCGCGCCTCGGGCGCCAGCTGCGCGCCATCGAATGGATCGCCAACACCCTCGTGGATTCCCATGTCGATGCCCTCGTTAGCCTGACCCGTAGCCCGCTGCCGGAAGAGAGAGCCGTCCCGACCCCGACTCCGGCGCCGAGGGGGCGGGCGACTCCGGCGAAAACGGCCGAAGCCGGCCTCAAGATCGTCGACTCGACCTCGGTCGATCTCAGTTTCGCGGGCAGCGCGGCCGCGACCCGACGCGTCTTCAACCAGATCGCCGCCACCAAAGAGCAGATGTACATTATCCGCACCCTGCAGGTCCGAAACCAGGCCGACAAAGGACCGAAGCGTGGCGGCCTCGGCGAAGCGCCCGCCGCTCCCGTCGCCGGCGCGGCCAAGACGGGCGAACCGGGCATCAGCTTCATCGTCGGGACCGAGCATCTCAATGTCACGGCCCGGATCGAGATCCTGCGCTTCAACATTCCGGAAAAGGGCATTCGTTAGGCATGGACTGGCTCCGAACAAATTACGATCGCGCCGCCGTCCTCGCGGCCGCTCTCTTTCTCGTGCTTTGCGCGCTCTTTATTTTTCTGAGCGCCTCGGGGTTCAGCGAAAGGTTCAGCTCCCTGCAAAACGTGCCGCCGCCGCGGCACCAGATCCCGGCCGGCAAAGCGCCCGAGATCGTCGCGGCGATGGAGAAACTCAAAGCGCCCACGCAGTGGAGCGTGAGCGGACGTTCCGGCCTCTTCGTTCCGGAAAAACATTTCATCGGCGCGGATGGCCAGCCCGCGACCCTGCAGAACACTCTCCTCCACCCGCCTGTGCCTAACGAATGGCTGGAGGAATTCGGCCTCCCGATCACCGATGCCGACGTTCTGCTCCAGGACGCGGATGGCGATGGCTTCACCAACCTCGACGAATGGGAAGGCCACACCAACCCGGTGGAGAAAAAATCGCTCCCGCCCTACACCGTGAAGCTCAAGCTCCGCTCCTTCGCCCAGGAAGCGTTCCCGCTCATCTTCTCCTCCTCGGTCAGCGACGCCTACGCGATCAACAACGTCGACCCGACCAGGCCGACGCAGTTCCTCCACATCGGCGAGATCGTCGCCGGCACGAAATACAAGCTCACCGGCTACACCGAGAAATTCGACACCGACAAGTACGGGACCACGATCGACGTTTCCGAACTCACCCTCGAGCAGGTCGACACTCGCGACCAGGTCACGCTCGTGAAAGAGAAACGAGCCACCTCCCCGGAGTCGGTCGCGAACTTCGTTTACACTTGGAGCGGGGTGGAGGAGAACTTCTCGGTGAAGAAGGACCAGGAGTTTTCCCTGAAGCCGTTGGAGGAAATCAAATACAAGCTGCTCGACGTCCAGCCGGACAAGGCCATCATCATCGATACGCAAAAGCCTAACGATCGGATCGAGATCGGCCCGAAACGGTGAGGGCGGCTTTTTCGTCGCGTTATTTCCTTGCCGGGCTCATCGCCCCCGGCTACAACCGCGACCACTGCACATGAAAGTCTCATCTCACCGCGCCCGATTGCTCCTTCTTCTTTCCCTGCTGGCCCTTCCTGGCTGGCCGGCCAGCGCGCAGGATGTGCGGAATATCGCGGAACGCGAGATCTCGCGCCGCCAGGATGCCGTCCTCCAGGGACAAGCCGCGCTCGCGCGCGGGCGGATCGCCCTCGAGGCGAAGGATTTTGCCAAGGCGCACGATGAATACCGCACCGCCGTCACTTTCCTGCCCGACGCTCTCACCAGCGCGGGCGACCACGACGCCGCGGTCGACGGCTTTTGCGAGAGCGGAGTGAAGCTGGCCGAACAGCGCATCGCCGAGGGGAAATACGGCGAAGCCGAGGTCATCGCGCGCGAAGTCGTGAGCGATCGTTATGCGCCCGGTTGCCGCGGGGCACAGACCCTCGTCGCGCAACTTTCCGAGCCCGGTTATTTCAACAAGACGATGGGCCCGAAGTTCATCGCCAAGGTGGAGGACGTGAAGAAGCTCCTGAGCGACGCCGAGGGCTACTACAACTCCGGGCGCTACGATCTCGCCTTTAAGAAATATGAGCAGGTGCTCAACCTCGATCCCTACAATGTCGCGGCCCGCCGCGGCGAGGAACGGATCGATAACATCAAGACCCGCTACGGCGAGCAGGCCTATAACGAGACTCGCGCCCGCTCCCTCTGGCAGGTGCAGAAAGGCTGGGAAGAACCGGTCCGCCAGTACGGCCAGGCCGTCGGCCCGATTACCGATTCCTTCGCGCGCGATGCCGGCGGCACGGCGCGAATCACGAACAAGCTCAACAGCATCATCATCCCGAAGATTGAATTCCGCGACGCCAGCATCCGCGAAGCGATTGATTTCCTCCGCCAGCAGGCGGCGGCGAACGATCCCTCGACCGAAGGCAAGCGCGGAGTCGATATCGTCCTGCGGACGATGGCGCTCGGCCGGGCCGAGGCGCCCGCGCCGCCACCGCTCCAGGAAACCGCCCCGCCGCTCCCCGACGCCGCGTCCGACGCGACCGGGATCGAACCCACCCCTGTGCCCTTGCCGGTCGCGCCCTCGATCGCGCCGAGCGATGCGCGCATCACCATCACGCTGAACCAGATTCCGTTAGGCGAAGCGCTCCGCTATATCGCGAGCCAGGCCGGCTTGAAGGTGAAAGTGGAGCCCTACGCCGTCTCGGTCATCCCGATCAACGAACAAAGCAGCGATCTTTTCACCAAGGAATATCGCGTGCCGCCGGGCTTCATCAGCAGCACGGTCAATGTCGGCGCTAATTCTCTGAACCAGGGTCCGACCCGGGTCGGAGCGACCGGCACGGGCAGAGACACCCAGGAGTCGACCGGCGGCCAACAACTCGTCAATCGCCAGACCGCGCTCGATTTCCTGAAGGACCAGGGCGTTCCCTTTCCCGCCGGAACGAGCGCCAACTTCCTTCCGCAAAGCAGCCGCCTGATCGTGCGGAACACGGAAGAAAATCTCGAGTTGGTCGACGCGCTCGTCGAACAGGCGAACGTGGCCGGTCCCAAGCAGGTCGAGATCGAGGCGAAGTTTGTCGAGATTACGCAAAACAACCTGAAGGAACTGGGCTTCGACTGGTTGTTGGGACAGTTCAACGTCCCGGGCTCGAATCGCGTTTTCGGCGGGGGCGGCACCTCCGGGACCGGTCAGGCGACCAACCCGAACGACTTTCCCTTTGTCCCGCCAGGCGGTGCCCCGGTCGGCGGATTCCCCGTCACCGGCGGTAATCGCAGCGGTCAGCTCGCCATCACCGCTAACGCCCTGGACGCGCTTCTTTTCGGCATCCCCGGGGCCAGTTCGCTCGCGCCCGGCATTTTCGGCCTGAGTGGTGTCTTCACCGACCCGCAGTTCCAGGTCGTCGTTAGGGCGCTGAACCAGAAAAAAGGTGTCGATCTTCTCTCCGCGCCGCGCGTCACGACCAAGAGCGGCCAGCGCGCTGTGATTGAGATCGTTCGTGAATTCCGTTACCCGACTCAGTTCGATCCACCGAAAATTCCGGATCGGACCGATTCCGGCGTTGTCGTAAGCGGAGCCGGCGGCCTCACCGGGGCCACTTCTGGCGCCTTTCCGGTGACCCCGACGACCCCGACTGGATTCGAAACGCGCAACACCGGCGTAACCCTAGAGGTCGAGCCCGTCGTCGGCCCCGACGGAGTCACGATCGATCTCAACCTCGTCCCACAGGTGGTCGAGTTCGAGGGCTTCATCAACTATGGCAGCCCGATTCAATCGGTCTCGGTCAACGCCCTCGGCATCTCCCAGAGCTTTGTCCTCACGCCTAACGTCATCAATCAGCCGATCTTCAATTCCCGCAAAGTCACGACCAGTGTGAGCGTGTGGGATGGCCAGACGGTCGTTCTTGGCGGCCTCATGCGCGAGGACGTGCAGAAAACCGAGGACCGCACCCCGATCATCGGCGACATCCCGATCGTCGGCCGACTTTTCCGGACCAACACCGAGCAGCACATCAAGCGCAACCTGGTTATTTTCGTGACCGCGCGCCTGGTCAACCCGGCCGGTCAGCCGA
>JALYQE010000137.1 GCA_030855965.1 Verrucomicrobiota bacterium
GCCGGGGACAGCGTCCCCGGCTACAACTTCGTCACTCCCAAGCCGACCTACATCCCCGACTGGGACACGCCGCGCTTTCGCCTCACCCCGGCCCACAGCGTCTACCTGAAGATCGCGGAGGGCTGCAATCATCCCTGCAGTTTCTGCGTTATCCCGCAAATGCGCGGCCGGCATCGCAGCCGTCCGCCCGCCTCGGTCCTGGCGGAAATGCGCAACCTCGTCGCGGAAGGCGTGAAAGAGATCAATTTGATCAGCCAGGACACGACTTACTACGGGATGGATCTTTGGGCCGCGAAAGCCGGGCCGCGCCAGCCGGTCGATTCCTCGCGCGGGCCGACCCTGAGCGCGCTCCTGCGCGAGATCGAGCAAATCGAGGGCGATTTCTGGGTCCGGCTCCTTTACACCCATCCCGCGCATTGGAGCGACGAGTTGATCGAGACGCTCGCGCAATGCGGCAAAGTGGCGCGCTACGTCGACATGCCGTTGCAGCACATTGACGAGGCCATGCTCGGCCGGATGCGCCGTGAAACATCTCGCGCCCACATCGAGGATCTCATCGTTAGGCTGCGGGCGGGGGTACCGGGAATCGCCCTGCGCACCACCTTCATCGTCGGGTTCCCGGGCGAGACCGAGGCGGAGTTTGAGTTGCTCCTCGAGTTCATCGAGCGGGTCCGTTTCGAGCGGCTCGGGATTTTCAAATATTCGCAGGAAGAGGGCTCGCGCGCGGCCAGGATGCCGGAGCAGATTTCCGCGGCGCAAAAAAACGCGCGTTTTCGGCGGGCGATGACGTTGCAGCAACGGATCGCGCGCGAGATCGCGGCCGAGAAAGTCGGTTACCAGTTAAAGCTGCTCGTCGACCAACCGCTCATCGCCCGGACCGAGGCCGACGCTCCAGAGGTGGACACGCGGGTGATCCTGGCAGAAGCCGCGACCGTGGGGGAATTCGTTAGGCGAAAAATTCTCGGCGTGCGGGGCTATGATTTGCTCGCCTGAGGCGATTGATGGTTGACACCCCGGGCAGGGTTTGAGAGACACGTGGGCGTCTTTCCCGGGGCGTCAGTTTGAGAGTGTTGTTATGGCCGATCTGAACGAACCGAAAAAAGAAACAGTGCGCATTACCTTGCCCCCGCGCACGACGAACCGTCCCACTGTGCCAGTGGAGAAAGAGACGGCTCGGATCAATTTGCCTAACCGGCCGCCCGCTTCGCCTGCCGGAGCCAAACCGCCATCTTCGGGAGCCGTCCGTCCGCCGCTCGCCGTGGCGCCGAAGCCGCTCCCGCCAGCGGCCGGAACGCCGCCAGCCCGGCCGCCCTCTCCGCCTTCCGCGCCTTCCGCGCCAGCCGGTGCGGTTCGTCCACCGGGCAGTCCGCCGCCGGCGCCAAGCTTTAAGCCGCCGACTTCACCCCCGCCCTCGGGGATCATGCCTAACGTGTTGCCGCCGGCGCCGGGATCCAAAAGCGCTCTCCCGCCGCCACCCGCACCCGCGGCCAGGCCGCCCGCAGCACCGCCGCTGGCGGCGAAGGCTCCCCTCCCGCCGCCCGGTGCGACATCATCCTCAACTCCACCGCCGCCGCCCGCGAAAGGCCTTGTTCCGCCGCCGCCTCCTGCCGGCCTGAAACCTTCTCCGCCTCCGCCGCCCGCGCCGCCGCGGCCGGTCTTCCCGCCCGCAAATCGTCCCGTCCCGTCCGCCGGACCGCGCAAAGAAACTGCCCGGATCGCGGATTCGCCGATGAAAGCGACGGTGAAGCTCGGTATGCAGCCCGCCAGCGTGCCCTCGGCCCCAGTCATCCGGACCGCGACGCCGGCCCCAGTTGCCAACCCGGTGCCGCAAGGCTTAGTTGAATCGGTTCCAACGCAGCTCTGCTGGGCTTTGCTCGGCGTGTCCGCGCTGACCTTGCTCATTCAACTCTGGACTTATTTCTCTTAAAAAAATCATGGAAAATTCCGCCGCGATCACGATCGACGAAGCAAATTTTGACAGCGAAGTCATCAAGAGCACACAGCCTGTGCTGGTCGATTTCTGGGCCGAATGGTGCGGCCCGTGCAAAATGATTGCGCCGATCCTGGACGAGATCGCGAAGGAAAAGGCCGGGTCCGTCAAAGTCGGGAAAGTGAACGTCGACCACAATCAGAGTCTCTCCGCGCGTTTCAACATTCGCGCGATCCCGACCCTGTTGCTGTTCAAGGACGGCCAGCTGCGCGATCAAATCACCGGCATGACGAGCAAAAAAGATTTGCTCAGCCGGCTCGAGTCGCTCGCCTAACGAGCCGG
>JALYQE010000144.1 GCA_030855965.1 Verrucomicrobiota bacterium
GCCGCTGGCCGGCACGCTCGCCGATCCCGTGCTCGAGCTCTACCAGGGCGACGTCCTCATCATGAGTAACGACAACTGGAAGACCACCCAGCAGACGGAGATCGAAGCGACCGGGCTGGCCCCAACCGACGATCTCGAATCGGCCATCCTCGCGACCCTGGCCCCGGGCGATTACACCGTCGTCTTGCAGGGTCAAAACGCCTCGACCGGTATCGGCCTTTTTGAAGCCTACGATCTCCAGACCGAGATCCCCTCCACCCTCGCCAACACCAGCACACGCGGTCTGGTGCAGACCGGCGATGACGTGCTGATCGGCGGTTTCATCATCGGTAATGGCGGCAGCGAAACCGTTGTCGTTAGGGCGATCGGTCCTTCCCTGGCCGACGCCGGGGTCGCCGATCCCTTGGCCGATCCCACGCTGGACCTTTACGACGGCAACGGCGTGCTCCTGCGGAGCGACGACAACTGGCGCGAGGAACAGGAGTCGCTCATCCAATCGACCGGTTTGGCGCCGACGAACGACCTGGAATCCGCGGTCATCCGCTCGCTCACGCCCGGCAACTACACCGCGGTCGTGCGCGGCAAAGATGGCGGCACCGGGGTGGCGTTGGTCGAGGTCTACAACCTGCAATAGGAGGCTGAACGAAGATCTCTGGCTAGGCCAAACGGCTCGGCGGTTCGGGATAGTTCATCTTCTGCATCAGAGCTTCAAACCGCGGCAACGAACGCATCCGATCCCAGTGCGGATCGACTTTGAGATCGCGCAGCATGGTGTCGCCCTCGTGGAACGCCTCTTCCAGTCGGTCGAGCGCGCGCTCGTTTTCACCCAATCCCCCGAGGATGAGGGCAAAAAAATACGGCGGCACATAATCGCCGCGTTGTTCGTGCACCTCGAGTTCAGCGAGGCACTCCTGCGCGCGCTCGGTCTGCCCGGCGCGGCCGTAGGCGTGGCCGACGTAGCCGAGTAGCCGGGAAGTCCGGCCGCCCAGTTCGTAGGCGCGCGCCAGGGCGGCGATCCCTTCCTCGTAGCGTCCCAGTTCCACCAGGGCTTCACCCTTGAACCAGAGAGCGAGATGGAAATTTGGATCGATGCTCAGCACCTCCCGCAGGAAAGGCAGAGCGTCATCGAAGCGCCGGGCGAAAATGCGTGCCCATCCCTGCACAGAAGGCACGACGAGCGAGAGCGGGTCGTATTCGTGCGCGCGAGCGAGCAGTTGATGGGATCGGTCGAAGAACCCAATTACCGCGAGGCAGGCGCCGAACCAATAGGTGGTGGAAGGCGAATGCGGATCCAATTCCAGCGCCTTCTCGTATTCGGCGATCGCCGCTTCCCATTTGAATTCGAACTGCCAGTAGGCAAACGCGAGCAGGCGATGCGCGTCTGCGGAATCGGGCTCAAGTTCGAGCGCGCGGCGGGCGGCGGCGAGCGAACGGGGACGAATCTGCCGGGGCGAGACAAAGCCGTAATTCGCCAGCATGTTGAGCGATTCGGCGATCCCGACGTAGGCCGGCGCGTAGGTCGGGTCGCGCGCCGCCGCGTCCTCAAACATCTGCAAGGCGGAACGAAACCCGGTTTCCGTCCGCTGATGCCAGGCATGTCGTCCGCGCAGATCGAGCAGATAAACTTCCGGATCGATCCGGCGCGGCGGCGTAATCGCGGCGCGGCCGTGCAAGGTCTGATCGATCGCGTGCGTGATCGCCCGCGCGACTTCATCCTGCAAAGTGAGGACGTTAGCTAGTTCGCGATCGTAGCGTTCGGCCCAGAGAGATTCACCCGTCGCGGCTCGCACCAGCCGGGCCGAGATGCGCACCCGATCGCCCGCGCGCAGGACGGATCCTTCCACGATCGAGGCCACGCCGAGCGCGAGTGCGATTTCCGAGAGCGGTTGTTTCGTTCCCTTGAATCCCATCACTGAGCCCCGCGAAATCACTTTGCATCCGCCGATTTTCGCCAGGTCGGTGATGAGCGCTTCCGTCATGCCATCGGCGAAAAACTCCTCGTCGGCTTTGCCGGAAAGGTTTTCCAGCGGGAGAACGGCGAGCGCGTTGACGGGGGGCAGAGCGGGCGCCGGCGGCACGCGACGAAGCCGCTCCGGCAGCGCCGGGTTGCCAATGTCATCGCGGTAAAAATTTACGAGGTGAATCTTGCGGCCGTGTTTGACCTCGAATTCGCCCAGTTCATGGAGCCCCGCGTTCCAGCGCGGGTGAGGGGCGAGATCGTCCGCCACGCGTTTGGAGAGGAGAATGTGGCCGGCGTCGCCGCAATCCATCACTCGCTGCGCGAGATCGATTCCGGCGCCGGCGACGTTGGAGCGATCGTTCACGTCCTGCACCTGCTGGATCGGACCGCTGTGAATGCCGATGCGCAGCCGAATTTCGGGCCGATCTTGCAGCGCCGCCCTGACTTGCAGGGCGCATTCGAGCGGGGCTTCTAGGTCATCGAAAGACCAGCGCCATGCCATCTCCCGTGGGCAGACGAAGCAGTTTGCCTTTCGCCTCCGCGGCGCTGAAACCCTCGGTCCCGCGCACGATTCTGGTCAGTTCTCCAATGAGCCAGCTTTGCTCGTTAATGAGCAGCTTGGAATAGCCGACCACGTCCATCGCGAGGACGTGCGCAATCTCCACTCGCGCCTCCGGGGAAAATTCGGCCGTCATAGCCGAATAACATGGCCCCGTCCCGTTGCGGTTTACAAGCGACGATCTGCCGTCGCCGGAGCGGGCGCGACAGCGGCGCCGTTGCCATTCGGCGCGGGCGGTGCGCCGTCGAGCGAGAGGTAGGTGTAACCCTGCAGCCCGCGCTCGTAATCGGCCAGGATTTTCATGGCGTCGTTTGGCTTGAGCCGGTCGCTCTTGATCGCGGCGTCGACCTGCAATTTTACCAGGCGCATCAGCTCGATTTTGTCCCACTGCGTCAGCGCCAGGACCTGCCCGATCGTGCTGCCCTCGATCACTTCCTCAATGTACCAGCCGGATTCCTCATCCTCGTCGAGGAAGACATGGACTTCGGTCACGCGACCAAAGAGGTTGTGCAGGTCGCCCATGATGTCCTGGTAGGCGCCGACGAGAAAGACTCCGAGATAGTACATCTCGCCCGGAATGATCTTATGCAACGGGAGGGTGTCCTTGACGTCCTGCAAGTCGGTAAATTTGTTGATTTTCCCGTCGGAATCGCAGGTGATATCGACCAGCGTCCCTTGGTGATCAGGCTGAGTCGTGAGGCGATGGATCGGCATGATCGGGAAGAGCTGGCCGAGCGCCCAGTGATCGAGGAGCGACTGGAAAATCGAGAAGTTGCAGATGTATTGGTCGCCTAACGAGGTCTCCAGTTCCTTCACTTCTTCCGGGACATACTTCAGGCCTCGGTGGAGCGCGACGATCTGGCGTGCGAGCTGCCAATAAAGCGACTCGATCTTGGCTTTCGCTTCCAGGTCGAGCAGCCCGAGATTAAACATCTGCTGCGTCTCTTCCTTGATCTGTTGCGCGTCGTGCAGGGTTTCGAGCCGGTTGCCGCGCTTCAGCTTCTGTTTGACGTCGACGATGTCGCGCAGCGGTTTCGGGTCGTTCGCAGTCGCTTCGATTTTGCCCAGCGGCACGTCCTTCTCGATCGCGCCGAAGGCCTCGACCACGAGGACGGAATGATGGGCCACGATCGCGCGGCCGCCTTCACTTACGATCGCGGGGTGGGCGACACTTTCCGAGTCGCACACTTCCATGATGTTGTAGACGACGTCGTTGCAATATTCCTGGAGCGAATAGTTGGTCGAGCTGTCGAAGCTGGTCCGCGACCCGTCGTAATCGACTCCGAGCCCCCCGCCAACATCGAGGTAACCGAGCTGATGGCCCATCTTGGAAAGTTTCGCGTAATAGCGGGCCGCTTCGCGCACCGCGCGCTTGATCGTGGCGATGTCGGGCACCTGCGAGCCGACATGGAAATGGACGAGCTTGAGGCAATGCGCGAGCCCCGCGGCCTTTAACATTTCGCTGGCCGCGACCAGGTTCGTCGTGCTCAGGCCAAACTTTGCGTTCTCGCCGCCGCTCGTCGTCCATTTGCCGGCGCCTTTGCTGTGCAGTCGCACCCGGATGCCGATATGCGGTTCGACGCCCATCTCTTTCGCGACTCGGAGTGTTTGTTCGAGCTCCTCCAGTTTCTCGACCACTATGATGACCGACTTGCCGAGTCGACGCCCGAGCATGGCGGTGCGAATAAACGCGCGGTCCTTGTAGCCGTTGCAAATGATGAGGCTCTCCGGGTCCTTGTGCATCGCCAGCGCCGCGATCAACTCCGGTTTGCTCCCCGCCTCGAGCCCGAAATGAAATTGCTCGCCCGCCTCGACGATCTCCTCGATCACTTCGCGCAGCTGGTTGACCTTGATCGGAAAAACGCCGCGGTAATGATTGCGATAACCGAACTCGTCCATCGCCGCCCGGAAAGCGAGGTTGACCGTCTCGACCCGGTGTCGAAGCAAATCCTGGAATCGGATGACGAGCGGAAATCCGAGGCCGCGGGTGCGCGCTTCGTTTACGACCTCGAGCAGGTCGATGGCACCTCCCGCCTCCTTGAGCGGCCGCGCCGCCACGTTGCCCGCGGGATTGACTGAAAAGTAACCGTCGCCCCAGCCCTCGACATTGTAGGTCGCGCTCGCGGCTTCCACATCCCAGTCACTCTTCGTCATCGTCGCGCAGTGTAGGGCACCAGTCTGCAAATTCAATCGACAGATTCAGCATCAAAAATCAACCGTTCACCGAGGAGAAATGGATGCAGTAAACGTCCGGACCCATAGGCTGCGCCGGGCTGACCTGCTTGTTTTTCAAGTTCGGTCTGATACGGTTTTTTTAGATGAACAAAACGGTCATTGAAGTGCAGGTGCGCGCGGTCCTGCCGACGAGCGGCGGCTGCGCGGTTTTCCTCGGCAATTCGGACAAGGTGTTCATCATTTATGTTGACCAGAGCGTCGGCAGCGCCATCACAATGTTCATGCGCGGCACAGTAAAGGAGCGACCCTTGACCCATGACCTGATGGCGCATCTCATGACCGCGCTTGGAGCGAAGGTTGAGCGTGTCATCATTAATGATCTCAAGAATGCGACCTATTACGCGCGCATGATCATCCGGGCGGAGAACGAGCTGCAGCAGAAAAAGATCATCGAGCTCGATGGCCGGCCGAGCGACTGCATCGCGATGGCAGTGCAGCAAAAAGCGCAGATTTACGTCAGCCAGGAAGTCTGGGACGAGGTCGACGACATGAGCGACGTCCTACGCAAGATGGAAGAGGACGGGATCCAGCCGGAGAACGGCCCGGAAGGCGAGATCGAGGAAGAGCAGGACTAATAATTACCCGATCAGTTCCGGGTAATTTTTCTCCGCCATTTCGGCGCAGCGAGCGAGGATGGCGGCGGAGGTATCGAGCTGGAGCACCTCCACCACCAGGCGCTCGCATTCCGTAATCGTCAGGCGCTGCACCGCGCTCTTGACCTGCGGCACGAGGGTGGGGCCCGCGCTCAACTCATCCATCCCGAGCCCGAGCAGAAGCGGGGTAAACAAAACGTCGCCCGCCATTTCCCCGCAGATCCCGACCCAGATGCCGTTGGCGTGGGCCGCGTCGGCGACCATTTTCAAAAGCCTGACGACGGATGGATGGCTCGGTTCGTAGAGATGCGCGACGCGCTCATTTGTCCGGTCGATCGCGACCGAGTACTGGATCAGGTCGTTCGTGCCGATGCTGAAGAAGTCGACTTCGCGCGCCAGCCGGTCGGCCATGATGGCGGCCGTAGGCACCTCGATCATGACGCCGATATCGAGCTCGTCGTTGAAGGGCTGGCCCTCTTTTCGCAGCTCGTTCTTGCATTCGTCCACGATCTCGAGGGCGCGTCGCACTTCCTCCAGCCCGGAGATCATGGGGAACATCATCTTCACGTTAGGCGAGACGCTGGCCCGCAGGATGGCGCGGAGCTGGGCCTTAAAGATGTCGATATTCTCGAGACAAAACCGGATCGCGCGCCAGCCGAGAAACGGATTGAGTTCGTCGCCGCGCTCGATCCCGTCGGAAACCTTGTCGCCACCTAGGTCGAGCGTGCGGATGATGAGCGGATCGGGCGCGAGACGCTCTGCGACGGTGCGGTAAACCTCGAATTGCTCTTCCTCCGTCGGGAGTGTCGTCTCGTTTAGGTAAAGGAACTCCGTCCGGTAAAGTCCGACGCCTTCGGCGCCATGGCGGAGCACCGCGTCGACCTCATCCGGCAGCTCGATGTTGGCCGAGAGGACGATGTGGCGGCCGTCGCGGGTGGTCGATTTGGTTTCGCGGAGCTGGGTCAGGCTTTCGGCGATCGCGCCTTTCTGGCGTTCGATTTCCTGGTATTCGCGGAGCGTTTCCTCGCTCGGGTTAATGATGAGGAGGCCGTGGTAGCCGTCGATCAGGGCCGGGGCGCCGGTCTCGAGGGTCTCGGTTGCATCGTGCAATCCGACGACGGAGGGGATGCCTAACGACTGGGCCATGATCGCGGTGTGCGAAGTGCGGCTACCAAGATCGAGGACGAGGCCGCGCACCTGCTCGCGGTTCATGGTCGCGGTGTCGGATGGCGTGAGGTTGTGCGCGACCAGGATATGCGGCTGGTCGATCGAGAGGAACGGCCGGGGCGATCTGCCCTGGAGATTGCGGATGACGCGGCGGGTCACATCCTGGATGTCGATCGCGCGCTCGCGCAGGTAGGGGTCGTCGATCTTGCTCAGCGAATCGACGTAGCGATTGGCCACCTCTTGGAAGGTGAACTCGACGTTGCAAAGATCGGCCTCCAGTTTGCGCAGGACCTCGTCGATCAGGGTCTGATCTTCTACGACGAGGAGATGGGCGTCGAAAATGCCCGCGTCTTTCGCCCCGATCGCTTCCGCGATCTGTTGCTGCATCTCGAGGATCTGTGCCCGGGTCTGGATGAGCGCGTTTTCGAAGCGCGCGATTTCGTCCGGAACGCTCGCCGGATCGACATGGTAACGGACGACGTCATCCGTCTCGATCGAGAAAACGTGGATCGGGCCACGCGCGATCCCGGGAGCGGCGGGGACACCGTGATAGCGCTTTTCTTGGTGGCCGGGCTCGCCCTTCATTCCGGTAACGATAACCGGAACGTCAACCCCGATAGCTGGCGGGGTCAACCCCGAATGGTTTCGGGGTGGAACTATTCTTCGTTGAAGCGCGACTGGATTAATTCTTCGAGATCACGAATGGCCTGCGCCGCATCGGGCCCCTCCGCTCGGACGCGCAATTTGGAGCCTTGGCCGGCGGCCAGCATCATGAGGCCCATGATGCTTTTGCCGTTGATCTCCTCATCTTCTTTCGCTACCCAGATATCGCAGCGATGCCGGCTCGCGACGCGGACAAACATGGCGGCGGGACGCGCGTGCATCCCGAGCCGGTTGATGATGGTAATCTCCTTCTCGACCTTTTCGTTGGCGGCTGGTGCCGAGCGGCGGTTTAATAATCCCATTACTTTTCCTGCGTCTTCATTAGACCGAGCAACTTCTCGTTAAACTCCACAGCACTATTCAGACCGAGGCCCTTCAGCTTTTGATCCATCGCTGCCACCTCGATCAATCGCGCGATATCCCGTCCCGGCCGCACCGGAATCGTGATGTGCGGCACTTCGATCTTGAGAATCTCGTAAAGTTCGCGGTCCAGACCGATTCTATCCACTTCTTCCAGCTCCTGCCAATCTTTTAACGTCACCACCAGGTCGAGCCGTTTCTCGATTCGGATCGCGCCGATGCCGAAAATCGAGACCACATTGATGATGCCGATGCCTCGCACCTCCATGTGGTAGCGGGTCAGATCGGGCGCCGTCGCCATCAGTTCCCGGCCTTCGAGCGATTTGATCTTCGTCACGTCGTCCGCCACCAGGCTGTAGCCGCGCTCGATCAGGCCCAGGACGGCTTCGCTCTTGCCGACTCCGCTCGCGCCGCGAATAAGGACACCGACGCCGAGAATGTCGACCATGCTGCCGAACTCGGTCACAGACGGCGAAAAATCGAGCTCGAGCGCGATCGTGGCCGCGTTGATGAACTTCATCGTGATCATCGGGGTGCGGAAAACGGCGATGCCCGCCTCCGCCGCGATCGCCAGCAGATCGGGCGCGAGATGAGAGCCGCGAGAGGCGACGAGGCAGGGGATTTTCTGTAAGCAAAGAGCCTGGAAACGCTCCTGCCGTTCTGCCCTGGTCAGGCTCTTCAGGTACGATTGCTCTGCCGCGCCCAGCACCTGCACCCGCTTGTGCGCGAAATAAGTGTAGAAGCCGGCGAGGGCGAGACCGGGGCGGTTGATCGTCGGTTCCCGGATGCGGCGGTCGAACCCGATTTGCTCGCTTTCCAATTTCAACTGGAGCGCTTTGGCGTGCCGCTCGAAGAACTGCGCCACCGTCACGACCGGGACATCCATCCGCTGCCGGCTCCCGGAACTAATTGTCTGAACGATCGGTTCCAAACTCATGCGCACGCCAGATGTATCGCGATCCGGCGCGGATTGCCAGAATCTCCTGCATCGTTAGGCGCGTGCCCGGCCGCTTCGGAAATAGCTCGCGTTTCCGCTCGTTTTCTGGCAATCCATCTCGTTCAGGAACTGCATGCGCGTCCTGGTTATCGAAGACGATTTCCGCCTGGCCCGTCAGATCGCAAGCCAATTGCGGCGCTGTGGCCACGAGCCGACCGCGCGGAATGATGGCGCGGAAGGTCTGCGGGCCGCGCTCGTCGATCCGCCCGATCTCATCGTGCTCGACCTCACTTTGCTCAGCCTCGACGGTCTCTCGGTCCTGGCCCGTCTCCGCGCCGCGCATTCCCCGGCGCGGGTCCTCATCCTGACCCCGCTCAGCGGCGTGGCGGATCGAGTTAGCGGCCTGAAAGCGGGCGCGGACGATTATCACGCTTTCCCCCCGCGAGTTCGATGTCCTGCAAGTCCTGATGGAGGAGCCGGGCGGCGTGTTTTCCCGGACGGAACTGTGCGAGCGCATCTGGCAGCGGGAGCATGAACACGACACGCGCACGGTGGAGATTTCATCGCCCGGCTGCGCAAAAAGGTGGAGGCCGCCTTCGACCAGCCGCCCATCCACACTTTGCGCTATTTCGGTTATACCATCAGGCCGTCGGCGGAAAAATTGCGCGCGCTCATTGAATAAGGCCGCGCTTTTGCAGGAGACGGCGCAGCGTCTCGATCCGGCGACGGTTCACTCCAAAATCGTAGTAGCCGATTCGCGAGGCGGAACGCACCGCGAGCAGATTCTCATCGGGGCGAAGTTGGATTTCCAGGTCATCGGTAAAACCAAGGAGACTTTGGCACTCGGCGTGCAGATAGGTTGTGTCGTCGAGCACGAGCGTGGTGCGCGGCAGCGCGAGAATCTCGGCGCGAATCCGGGGCCAGTTGTCTTCCGCGGCCGACTCCAGGACAAAGGGCGCAATCGCGTGGCGGGGATCCCGAGCATCACTCGAAACGCAATTTGGCGCCGCGGGACAGGGTGCGAACATCGCTCGTGCAATACCACCATCCGGCCGCGGTGAACATGCCGGCAGCAGGCAGAGAATCGCCCCCACCAGGGTGGCGCACGCGGCGAATAAGCCGGGAAGTCTGGCCATGGCAGAGCTCACCTTAGGCGCCGTTGTGCAAAGTGGCGACACCGCTACAATCGCGGCATCATGACCCTCTCCCCGCTGCCGCGCGTCGCGCTTGGCGCCGGCCTCATCGCGCTGGATGTGGCCAGCTGCACCGAGTTGCCTAACGACATCGGTGTCCGCCGCCATCGCTCCGAAGCCGCCCAGACCAGCCAGGCCTCCCGGCATCCGGTTTTTTCTTCTTGGTACGACGATCCGCCGCCAAGGGCGAAGCGAAAATCGTGATCGATCTGACCAACAGCAGGCGTTTTATTACCGGGGCGAGACCCTCATCGGCCGCACCAATATCTCCTCCGGCCGCAGGGAATTTGAAACGCCCCCGGGTAAATATCGGGTCATCCAAAAGGAGGCCAAACACGTCTCCAGCCAGTACGGCCAGTATGTGGCGCGCAACACCGGCGCGATCCTGCGCCGCGACGTCGACGTGAACAACGATCCCGCCCCCAAAGGCGCGAAATTTGTCGGCTCGCCCATGCTTTATTTCCTGCGCTTCCGCGGCGGCTACGGCATGCACGCCGGCTTCGTGCCGCGCTCTCGCGCCTCGCACGGTTGTGTCCGCATGCCGATCCGGATGGCGAAGAATTTCTTTGAGGCGGCCGAAATCGGAACACGCGTGGAAGTCATCGAACCGCCGATTATGGTGGAACGGTGAACCTCGTTGCCGATCTCCGCGCGCTCCTCGGCGATGCGATCGTCGCGGCCGATGAGTCGACCCGCACCGCTCATAGCGGCGACAAGTGGGTCGCGAATCACGATCCCGAAGCTGTCGTCTTCGCGCAGACGACCGAGCAGGTCAGCCGCCTTCTCCGTTTCGCCTCCGAGAACAATGTGCCTGTGACCGCGCGCGGCGCCGGTTTCGGTTATGTCGGTGGCTGCGTGCCGCTGCGAGGCGGCATCGCGCTCTCGCTCGCGCGCATGAACCGGATCAAGGAGATCAATTTCGACGACGCGATCGCGATCGTGGAACCGGGCGTCATCACCGGCGAATTGCAGGCCGCAGTCCGGGCGCAAAAGCTGTTTTACCCGCCCGATCCCGCCAGCCTGCATGATTGCAGCATGGGCGGCAACGTCGCCACCAACGCCGGCGGCCCGCGCTGTCTCAAGTACGGCGTCACTCGTCACTACATCATCGGTCTCGAGGTCGTGCTGGCGAACGGCGACGTCCTGCGCACCGGCGGGCGAGTGCACAAAAACAAGACCGGCTTTGACCTGATCGGTCTCTTTGTCGGTTCCGAGGGATTGTTAGGCGTGGTGACCGAGATCACGGTGCGGCTCCTTCCTTTGCCCCAGGCGCGGGCAACCTTGTCCGCTTCCTTTGCCCACATGTCGGAGGCGGCGGCCGCGGTCCAGGCGATTTTCGCAGCGGGATTCTTGCCTTCTTCGCTCGAGATCGCGGACCAATACACCCTCGAGGCCTCCCGCCGCGACCGCGGCAGAGGCAACGTGCCCGAGGGCGACGCGCACCTCCTCGTCGAAACTGATGGGCGAGCGGAAACGGTGCGGACAGAAGCGGCCGCGCTGGAGGCATTGCTTGCCGGGCGGAAACCGAATTCGCTCGCCATTGCCACGACCGAGGAAGGTTCGGAAAAACTTTGGGCGCTTCGGCGCGAGTTCAGCAACTCCCTTCGCGCCACCGGCCTGACGAAGCTGAACGAGGACATCGTCGTGCCGCGGAGCCGGCTGGTCGATCTGGTCGAGTTCGCCGGTCAATTACAGGAGCGACATGGTTTCCCGGTCGCGACTTTTGGCCACGCGGGCGATGGCAATATTCACGTCAACATCATGGCCGCGAATTACTCCGACCCGGGCGTTCGTGAACAGGTGGAAAAGGCGCTGGACGAGCTCTTTGCCCAGGTCCTGGAATGGGGCGGCGTCATCACCGGAGAACACGGCATCGGCCTCGCAAAAAAGCGCTGGTGGCCGAAGGCAACAAGCGACGTCGCGCGCGACTTGCATGAGCGTCTCAAGCAGGCGCTTGATCCGCGCGCGATCTTGAATCCGGGTAAGTTTTTAGGCTAGCGCGGGTTGCGGAACGCGGCTCGCGTGCTAACTTCCGCGACTTCAACTTACGCGCATTTCCGGTCAGGTGACCGAATCTTAATTATGCGCCTTCTTCAGCCCCGTTGCTGAAGTTTTTGCTTCTGAATGAAACCAGGAAAATTTACCCACGCTATTGCCGTTTTGCTGTCCTCGGTCTCGGCCTGTTTCGCGCCGTCCGTGTTGGCGCAGGCGCCGACCAAAAAAACTCAACTCAATAAAAAGCATAGTCGCCTAAACGAGGATGTTCTTTTCCGGGTCGATCCGGTGAGCTTCACGCCACCCAGGACCGCGTTTGGCACTAGGAATGGCGAAGACCGTTTCCCTTGGAAGAAGGATATCGTCACCACCGTTTTTTGGATTGGCGAAAATCCCACCGCGAATAACCCGGTGCCGAATCACGCCAGCAGCTGGGACATGGCCTGGACGAAAAACTACGGCGGTTACGACGACCCGCGGCCTTCGCAACGGCACGATTATATCCCGGCCAATTTTACTCCGCGGCAGAATCCGTTTTACGTCGCCCTGCCTTACAACGACAAAGCCCGTCAGGGCCACCGGCCCGAGGCGTCCAAAGTGGTGCCATGGTTCAAGGAAGCCTACCGCGGCCCCGGCGTTTCGGTTTGCAAAGGTCGCTGGCTTGCCATCCGCAAAGGCAACCGGACCGTTTACGCGCAGTGGGAAGATGCCGGCCCGTTCCGGACCGATCATTGGGAATACGTCTTCGGCAACGAGCGTCCGAAATCAAATCTCAACCGCGGCGCCGGGCTCGATGTCTCACCCGCGGTGCGCGATTATCTCGGCATGTCGGACACCGACGTGACCGATTGGAAATTTGTCGAGTTCAGCGAAGTGCCGCCGGGACCGTGGGCCCGGCACGGAAACAACAACACCTTCGTCATCAACAAGCGCAAAGCCGAACAGCAAGTGGTGAAGGCGAAAGAAAAGAGCTCGGTCATTTTCCGTTAGGCGGAAATTTCAGACGTGCGTTTTCAACGACTTTTCCTGGCGTTCGCCGCCTTCTTCCTCGTCCTCCCGGCAGGCGAGTCGCAGGGCCAAAAGTCCGTCGGCAAGTTGCTCACCGGCAAGGCCGCCCTCGGTGACTGGACGAGCGACGCCCCCGGCGTTCGGCGCAAGATCACGGTGGCGGACCTTCCGCCGCCCGGCGCGACCCGCTCGGCCCGCAATTCGCCCGATGTCGTGGCCCGGCCCAAAGGAGCCCAGCCGCAGGTGCCGGCGGGATTCAAGATCGAGGAGTATGCCTCTGGCTTGCGCGATCCGCGCGTTCTCCTGGCCGCGCCTAACGGCGATATTTTCGTGACCGAAAGCCGCGCCGGCCAGATCAAGGTCCTGCGCGACAGCGATGGCGACGGCAAACCGGAGAGTCACAAACTCTTCGCCGAAAATGGTCTGAACAAACCCTTCGGGATCGCGTTTTATCCGCCTG
The DNA here is from genome assembly GCA_030855965.1 of Verrucomicrobiota bacterium. Lineage (GTDB taxonomy): Bacteria > Verrucomicrobiota > Verrucomicrobiia > Chthoniobacterales > UBA10450 > Palsa-1392. The sequence goes on from JALYQE010000144.1 coordinate 13,131, forward strand.
GAGCCGAGCCGCAATTTCTCTATGTCGCCAACACCGATGGCGTCATTCGGTTTCCCTATCGCAACGGCGATCTCAAGGCGCGCGGCCCGGCCGAGAAACTCGGCGCGCATCTCTCGCCTGGCGGTCTCCTGCACGGCGGCGGACATTGGACGCGCGACCTGGCCTTCTCGCGAGACGGAAAGAAGATGTATGTCTCGATCGGCTCGCTTTCGAATGTCTCCGACAAAGCGGACGAATCCGATCGCGCGCGGATCTTCGAGTTCAACCCCGACGGGAGCGGCCAAAAAGTTTACGCCTGGGGCGTGCGCAACGCGGTCGGAATCGCGATGCGCCCCGGCAGCGACGAGCTCTGGATGAGCGTGAACGAACGCGATGAATTGGGCGACGATCTCGTGCCCGACTACATCAGCAGCGTGAAGCCGGGCGGGTTTTATGGCTGGCCCTGGTATTACATCGGGAATCACCAGGACCCGCGGCACGAGGGCAAACATCCCGAGCTGGCGGCGAAGAGCATCGTGCCCGACGTGCTCGTGCAGTCGCACTCGGCCTCGCTCAATCTTTGTTTCTATGACGGCCAACAATTTCCCGCGGAATATCGGGGCGATATTTTTGCCGCTTTCCACGGCTCCTGGAATCGAAACCGCCGGACGGGTTACAAGATCGTTCGCGTCCCGCTCGAGCAGGGCAAGGCGAGCGGCGAGTACGAGGATTTCGTGACCGGTTTCGTGACGCCGGACGGAGATGTCTGGGGCCGGCCGGTCGGCGTGGCAGTGGCGAAGGACGGCAGCCTGCTCTTCAGCGAAGACGCACACGGCACCATCTGGCGGGTCAGCGCGATCCGTTAGGGCGGCTGGCTGATGTGCCTTGTGAGCCGCGGGCCGCGGGAGTAAACGTTGCTCGATCATGGAGCGCGCCATTCACACCTTCGACAATGGCGTCCGGGTTTATCAGGACCAGCTTTGGGCCGAGCAGCGCGCCCGTTACGAGAAACGCAACGTCCATGAAGCCGAGGAAGAAGACATCTTTGTCGATCTTATCGCCCGGATCGCGCCGGCGGGCCGCTATGTCGACGTCGGCGCGGCCATTGGTTATTACCTCATCCTCGCGCGCAAGCTCGCGCCGCGGCTGGCGATTCACGGGGTCGAGCCGCTCGAGCGGCACCGGCGCCTGCTCCGCGAAAATCTCGCCTTGAACGGCCTGCCGGAGAGTGACTTCACGGTTCATCCCGAAGGCCTGACCTCTTCCGAGGGGAGCCAGACTTTCATGGATCGCGGCTACAGCAGCAAGCTCGCGCCCGCCGGTGAAGACCAAAACGTTTCGCTTAGCCAGCGCTGGAAAGGCTTTCTCGAAACGCTCGGTTTGCGCCGGCCGAAACAGAACGCCATTACCATCCCCACCATTACCCTCGATATATTCGTTAGGCGAATCGGCGGCTCCATAGATCTCGTGCAGATGGATGTGCAGGGCCTGGAAGTGGAGGTCTTGAAAGGCGCGAGGGAAAGCATGCGCGCGGGCGCGATCAAAACCTTCCTCATCGGCACTCATGGGCGGAGGGTCGGCCTGACGCTGCACGAAGAATGCCGCGAGCTGCTGCAGGCCAATGGTTACTCGATCGAGGTCGACCAGAACGAGACGAAGGGACAGCCCGACGGCATCCTCGTCGCGAGCAAATGACAAGCGTGTTGGGTCCGCTAAGTTTGCCTGTGGCCCAGGCTTCCATTAAATCGCTCACGCTCGATGAGCTGGCCAAATACCTCGCGGCCGCCGGCGCGCCCACTTATCGGGCAAAACAGGTGACCGACTGGCTTTACAAGAAGCGGGTCGACTCCTTCGAGGCCATGACCGATCTCCCGGCCGCGATCCGCGCCCAGCTCGCGCAGGAATTTTCGTTCGTTGGGCCAGAGCTCGTCCGCGTCCTTGGCTCGAAAGACACGACTGGCAAATTTTTGTTCCGCCTCGCGGATGGCAACCTGATCGAGTCGGTCCTCATCCCGGCCTCGCCCGCGCTTTACGGCGAGACTTCCGATCGCCGCACCGCCTGCGTTTCCACCCAGGTCGGCTGTGCTTACGGCTGCAAGTTTTGCGCAAGCGGGCTAGACGGCTTTTCGCGCAATCTCGCGCCGGACGAAATCGTTGACCAGCTGCTCGCGATCGAGAAGGAGAGCGGCGAGCGGATCGACAACATTGTCTTCATGGGGATGGGCGAACCGCTCGCCAACCTAATGAACCTGTTGTGCGCCATCCGGATTATCAACGCGCCCTGGGGGCTCGAGATCGGGGCGCGCCACATCACGATTTCGACCAGCGGTCTCGCGCCGCAGATTCGCAAGCTGGCGCACGAACCGACCCAGTTTCGCCTCGCCATTTCCCTTCACGGCGCGACCGACGAAGTGCGCGACCAGATCATGCCGGTGAATCGCAAGTATCCGCTCGCCGTTCTGCTCGAGGCCTGTGACTTCTACGTCGCGCAAAAGAAACGGCTCATGTTTGAATACATCCTCATCGCGGGAGTAAACGACAGCGATGAGCAGGCGCACCAACTCGCGGCCCACGCGCTGCGCCTTTCGGCCAAGATCAATCTCATCCCCTACAACACGGTCGAAGGCCTGGAGTGGTCGCGTCCCTCGCGCAACCGGCAGGAAACCTTCCTCCACATCCTGCGCGAGCACGGCGCGGTCGCCACCCTGCGCCGTGAAAAAGGCCACGACATCGC